>JAUVCU010000355.1 GCA_030590715.1 Lentisphaeria bacterium | reverse complement strand
CACAACATTTTTAAGAGATTTTGACATTTTAGCCGCAAACTCTACAAGCTCTTCCCCATTCTCAGAATTGATAAACTTTCCGTCTTTCTCCTCAACTTTATCGTTAGGAACAAGGACACCCCTTGCATTTTTATAAGAAAGACCAAGAATCATCCCCTGGTTAACAAGCTTCTGGAAAGGCTCTTTTGTCGTAACCAGACCAAGATCGAAAAGGACTTTATGCCAGAAACGAGCATAAAGAAGGTGAAGTACGGCATGCTCAGCGCCACCAACATAAAGGTCGACCGGAAGCCAGTATTTAGCTTTTTCAAAATCAAATGCGCCTTCTTCGTTCAATGGATCAATATAGCGCAGGTAGTACCAACACGAACCAGCCCACTGTGGCATTGTGTTTGTTTCACGGCGTCCTTTCATTCCCGTTGTAGGACATGTGTAGTCCAGCCACTCAGTATCGTTTGCAAGTGGAGATTCTCCAGTTCCAGACGGCTTAAAGTCTTCAAGGTTTGGAGGTATAAGTGGAAGTTCACGATCCTCAAGGATTTTCATAGAACCATCTTCCATGTGCGCAACAGGGAATGGCTCACCCCAATAACGCTGACGGCTAAACAGCCAGTCGCGAAGTTTATAGTTAACTTTTCCCTGTCCAAGCCCCTGCTCTTCTACCCACTTAATAGCGGCAGCTTTTGATTCTTTTACTTCAAGTCCGTTAAGGTCAAGAGAATCATTTGCAGAATTGACAAGAACTCCATTTCCAGTCCAGCAAGCATTTCCGGCAAGAACGTCTTTAACATTCACTTTTTCAAATTTAGCTTCTTTCACGTTTGGCGAAATAACACATTGAATTGGCAGTTCGAAACGCTGAGCAAAAGCAAAGTCGCGAACATCGTGACATGGTACAGCCATAATTGCACCAGTTCCGTAAGAAGCCATTACATAGTCAGCAATCCAAACAGGAATTTTCTCACCGTTAAGGGGGTTGATCGCATAAGCTCCGGTAAATTCACCAGTCTTGTGCTCTTCTGTCCCTGTACGCTCAAGTTCACTCATTAGAGAACATTTTGTAGCATAAGCATCTACAGTTTCTTTGCGATCATCAGTCGTTATTTGTGAAACAAGACTATGCTCTGGAGCTAGAACCATATACGTCGCACCAAATAGAGTATCAGGACGTGTTGTATAAACTTTGATCTTTTCATCAGTTCCGTCAACCACAAAATCAACTTCTGCACCCTGTGATTTACCAATCCAGTTACGCTGCATCTCTTTGATACCTTCAGACCAGTCAAGATCATCAAGGTCTTCAAGAAGCTGCTCTGCGTATTCAGTGATCTTCAGCATCCACTGCTTCATCGGTTTGCGGACTACCGGATGGCTTCCACGCTCGGAAAGACCGTCGATCACTTCCTCATTTGCAAGGACTGTCCCTAATGCAGGACACCAGTTAACGGCAACTTCGTCAAGATATGCAAGACCTTTGTTGTAAAGCTGTTTGAAAATCCACTGCGTCCACTTGTAGTATTTTGGATCAGTCGTATTGATTTCGCGGTCCCAGTCGTAGCTGAAACCAAGCGCCTTGATCTGGCGGCGAAATTCATTAATATTTGCCTCAGTTGTGATCGATGGGTGAGTTCCTGTTTCAACAGCGTATTGCTCGGCCGGCAGACCGAATGCATCCCATCCCATTGGGTGAAGAACGTTGAATCCGGCCATTCGTTTGTAACGACAAACTATATCGGTAGCGGTATACCCTTCTGGATGTCCTACATGCAGTCCCGAACCACTCGGGTAAGGAAACATATCAAGCACATACATTTTTGGCTTTTCTGAAAAATCTTCACACTTAAAAGTCTTATTATCTACCCAGTAATCCTGCCACTTTTTCTCAATCGCTAAAAAGTCGTATTCTCTGCTCATTATATAGTCTCTTTTTTTATCAGTTTTATACTTAAATATTGCGCAAATACGATATACACAAATGCTTTTTTTGCAATCACCAATTGACTTATATGTAAAAGCTTGCAGTGTACAAACTTCAGCTCAAAAAGCCACAGATATAGATGGTGAATCAGACACAGAAAACAGGGACGTAAAATGAATAAATGTTACTGCGGGTCAGAACAAGAATACGAGAAATGCTGTGGCAAATTTCACAACGAATCAGAAAAAGCGAAAACAGCTGAAGAATTGATGCGTTCGCGCTATTCGGCATTCTGCAGAAGAGATGTGGATTATCTGATAAAAACACACGATTCGAACACGCGTTCAAGAACACTTCGTTCCGAATTGGAACAATGTATAGAGCTGACTGACTGGAGCGGACTGGAGATTGTTGAAACAGAACGCGGAACAACGAGCGACAAGCAGGGAATGGTTCATTTTATCGCGCGCTACCGCGAAAATGATATTGTAGGGAAAATTGAAGAGATTTCCGAATTCACCAAAAAGAAAGGCAAGTGGTTTTATTCGAAAGGCGAGATTCTGTAGAACAATATCACTTAAGATTTGACGGGCCGGCATGGAGCCCAGAACCACGTCCATGTCTCCAGTTACAATCTTCAGAGCGTAACTCATACCTCCCATAGCCAATAATATTTC
>JAUVCU010000264.1 GCA_030590715.1 Lentisphaeria bacterium | reverse complement strand
TTAGTCATTACCCGAATCAGTTATCCGGAGGGGAGATGCAGAGAGTTGCACTGGCACGGGCATTGATTCTTAAACCACCAATTATTCTTGCAGATGAGCCGACAGGTAATCTCGACACTAGTAATGCTTCCCGTATAATGGATCTTCTTGAGGAAATGAGTGATGACGGGCTGACAGTTGTGTATGTCACTCACAACCTGCAGTTGGCAAAGCGTAGCCGTCTAACCCTTGAGATGTGCGATGGTGCACTAACCGGTTTTGATGAAGAATGAGATTCATAATGGTTGACATAGCAATATCATTCAGTCAAAATCTTTTTTGGCGCTCTTTTGATGCAATACTAAATGCAGTGCAGTTTCATCGCTTTGTCATTTAATGAGTAAATCAGAAATTTGCCTTGCGACTCTGATTTAACCAGTCCCACTTCGCTGAGGATTTTAAGGTATTGAGAAACATTTGGGACCGGACAGTCAAGAATATGGGCAAGGTCGCAGACACAACATGCTTCTTCTTTTAAGATATGAAGAACTTTCTGCCGCTTTTCATTTCCCAAGGCTTTATGGAGCCGAACTTCGTCTTCAAAGCTCATAGACTCTACAGCTTTTTTTAAGCGTGATATTTTGTCTGAGTTGAAACAGCTTATTGGCATAAACTTTCCTCTCTGTTAAAATTGTATTATAATTTCATTTTATAAAAAAGTAAAATGAAGTGTTGAAATATCAAGCGTATCGATTCATTTTATAAAAAGATAAAATGAAATGCTAATTTTAGGAGAATAAAATGTTTGAATTTATAATGAATATATGGGAAGTGCTTCTGGAGCTTTCTCCATGGCTTTTACTTGGATTGTTGCTGGCTGGAATACTTCATTTGTATGTTCCAGACAGTTTTGTGGTGCGCCATCTTGGGAAGCATGGAGGTATCAGCAGTGTTTTTAAAGCGGTAATTCTCGGCGTGCCGATGCCGCTTTGTTCGTGCGGAGTTATTCCTGCTGCATTGGGAATTAAAAAGCAGGGCGCAGGAAATGGAGCCGCGACGGGGTTTCTCATCAGTACTCCGCAAACAGGGATTGATTCCATTATGGTCAGTGCGTCAATGCTTGGAATGCCATTTGCTCTTTTTAAGCTTGCCACTGCTTTTATCACCGGGATAATAGGTGGATCAATTGTACATTTTACCGATCGTGAAACGGAAGATGAAATTGCTAACGCAAATAGTTGTTCGAGTAAACCGGAGCGTTCGCTCAAAGAACTGTATGAATTTGCGGTTAATGATCTTCTTAGAATGATCTGGAAATGGCTTATTGGTGGGGTGTTAGTTTCGGCTGCAATTTCAACGTGGATGCCGGAGAACTTCATCTCTGATAGTCCCCTAGGAAATCCATTTATTGCTATGGCTCTGATGCTGGTTATCTCTTTGCCTATGTACGTTTGTGCAACAGCTTCAGTTCCGATAGCGGCGGCACTTGTTCAAGCTGGTATGCCAACCGGAGCAGCTCTTGTCTTTCTTATGGCTGGGCCTGCTTCAAACATCACAACTATTGGTGCCGTGTATCGCAGTCTGGGTGGAAAAGATCTGGCTATTTATCTTGGAACAATTATTGTCTGCAGCTTTGGGTTCGGCTATCTGTTTGATTTTGTTATTCCTACAGCTGAAGTTTCGGAACATATAGCGCATGAAGAACACGGTGGTATTATTGCGGCTGCTTCCAGTGTGCTTTTGCTTGGCTTTATAAGTGTGTTCATTTTTGGATGGATCAAATCTCTTATTCCGGCTAAGAAACAAGAGGTGTCTAAAGAAGTAGTTTATTCTATCAAAGGAATGACGTGTCAGGGATGCGCAGGGAAGATTCTGAAAGCACTTAATGAAATTGATGGCGTTGCTCGTGTAGATGCCGATGTGAAACTTGGAGCAGTGACTGTTTCCGGAAGAGAATTTGATTCCGATGGCGTTCAGAACTCAATAAAGAAAGCAGGATTTACTGTAACGGAAGTTACTGATAAGTAGAATCAATACCAGCAGTTCAAGAGGCTTGTCGGAGTCCCGCCTGCGGAGCTGTGAAGTGCTATAGCCTCGGGATTTATCCCGCGATCATGGTTATACCTCAAAATTGACTAGGGGATAGGTGACGATTTACGGACGCGGGGACCGCGTTCCTCCAAAGTTATTTGTGTATATTTGATGTCAGATAACATTCCAGGGCGTGGAGGGTCGGCGTCCCGACGACCGTATTCACAACGAGTGATTTAATCGGATAAAAGTATTTAACACGCAGACCGTGGTTCAGGCAAAATTGACATGTCTGTCATGATTTCCGGACGCGGAGACCGCGTCCCTCCAAAGTTATGGATAGGTGATGATGTCTTTGAATGGGCACTGGCCCGACATAAGTATTATTTCCTAATAATCTTACTCTTCGGTTTTACTATGAGCAAACCAGCCGGATGTACGTTTGCAGAAACCGACGAGCATCAGCATTAGTGGAACTTCTATTAATACTCCCACCACCGTTGCCAGTGCTGCCCCGGATGAGAGTCCGAAAAGCATAACAGCGGTAGCAATTGCAACCTCAAAGTGATTCGAGGCTCCGATCAATGCGGCCGGTGCTGCGTCTTCATAGTTTAGTTTCAGCAGTTTTGCCAATCCGTAGCCCAGAGCAAATATCAGCACCGTCTGAAGAAAGAGCGGGATTGAGATCCAAAGAATAGTAAGAGGATTTGCAAGAATAACCTCTCCTTTGAAACTGAACAGTAGCACGAGAGTTAGTAACAATGCTCCGATCGTAATCGGGGTTAGAACATGAAGGAACTTCTCCTTAAACCACTCTTCCCCTTTATGTCCGATGATCCATTTACGGGAGAAATAACCAGCCACAAGTGGGAGTGCAACATAAATTGTAACTGATAGAAGCAGTGCCTGCCACGGAACCGGTAGTTGTCCAACACCAAGTAGGAAGCCTCCAAGAATACCGTAAAGAACCAGCATGGTTAGAGAGTTGATTGCAACCATTACCAATGTTAAACCCGCGTTACCACGGGCAAGATAGCCCCAGACTAGGACCATCGCTGTACAAGGCGCAATTCCCAGTAGAATACATCCTGCAAAATAACTGCGCCAAAGCGGAACCTGCAGCATTTTGATGCCTTCCTGCAACACTACTGTGCCGGAACCATGTGTCGCTCCTACAGGCAAGTCCAGACCAAACGGCATTTTGATTAGATCTATAGCATCCGGACCAATGAAACTTTCCAGAAGGTAACCGAGAAAGAACATTGATATTGCGTACATGGTGAAAGGCTTGATACACCAGTTGACAAACAACGTCAGAAATACCGGCTTAGCACTTTTCCCAGCTTTGACAACGCTGGAAAAGTCGATTTTCACCATGATCGGGTACATCATAAAAAAGAGGCAGATAGCGATTGGAATAGATACTACTGGAGCACCATTGACGTTAATGCTCATACTGTCCAGTGTGCGCGCCAGATTAGGAGCTACTTTCCCTAGGATAATTCCTCCGACAATACACAATCCGACCCAAACGGTCAGATAGCGTTCAAAAATACTGGTCATTGTCCGCTCATTTGAGGGACATATATTATTACTCATTTGTTCTCTCCTTTTATACCGCAAGCGGTAGGTTTCTTATTCGTTCACGTGCTGTATTTGAGCTTAATGGTGAAGT
>JAUVCU010000325.1 GCA_030590715.1 Lentisphaeria bacterium | reverse complement strand
GCTAATAAAAGTAGCCACAAAAGCTCTAACATTATTATCGTTAAATAACTGTTAATGCATAAAGGCAAAAAAAATGCGCCGGCTGAATTAGCCGACGCATTGAATATCTTTTATTTAAAAGGAACAGATCCTTTTATAAGAGAAACTACTGGTTGTTGAATATCTGGAATCCGCTATACGCTTCCATTCCGTGTTCTCCAAGGTCAAGACCGCGAAGTTCTTCTTGTTCATCAACTCGGATACCAACAGTCTTCTTAAGTATAAAGAAGATTGCAAATGCTGTTGAGAAACTGAATGCTCCACAAGCTACAACTCCTGCAAGCTGTGCTCCAAATGTTGCAAGATCGCCAGCTGGAATACTTTCTTTTTGGAAGAAAACAAGACCAAGTGTACCGATAATTCCGCAAACAAGGTGAACTGAAAGAGCTCCAACAGGATCATCAAGTTTCATTTTATCGAAGAAGAATACAGAGAATACTACAACCATTCCGCAAACAAATCCTAGGATGATCGCTCCAGTGAATGTGATGTAGTCAGCACCGGCAGTTACACCAACAAGACCAGCAAGACATCCATTAAGAACCATAGTTAGATCTGGGTGTTTTTGAACAGTCCATGAGATAAGTGTTGCACCCATGATACCTGCAGCGGCTCCAAGAGTTGTTGTTACGAAAACGTATGATACAGCTGATGGATCAGCACTTAGAACAGAACCTCCGTTGAATCCGAACCATCCAAGCCATAGAAGGAATACACCGATTGTAGCCATTGGAACGCTGTGAGCCATGATTGGTTTTGAAACGCCGTTAACATATTTACCAAGACGAGGGCCAAGAACAATAACCCCGGCAAGAGCAGCCCAACCACCAACGGCATGTACAGCAGTAGAACCGGCGAAGTCATGGAATCCAAGTTGTCCTAACCAGCTGTCTCCGTTCCATACCCACGAACCAGTAATCGGATAGCAGATTGCAACGAAAACTGTTGAGAAAATAAGGAAAGGTCCAAGTTTAACACGCTCAGCAACTGCACCGGAAACGATTGTCGCAGCAGTAGCGGCAAACATTCCCTGGAACATGAAGTCGGTCCATGTTGTGAAATCCTGATCAGCTCCAATTGCTCCTGAAGAGTCAACACCAAAACCGGCAAAACCGAGAATTCCGTCAAGGATTTCGAATGAACCAGGATACATCAGTCCGTAACCAACTAGAGCATACGTAAGAATACCAATCGCAGGGATCAGTGTGTTTTTGAACAGAATGTTCACTGTATTTTTAGCACGGGCAAGACCAGCCTCTAGAGTAGCAAATCCAAGATGCATGATGAATACGAGAAAAGTTGAGATCAAAATCCAAAGGTTGTTGATCATAAAAGTAGGGTCAGAGTTCTTAGCAGCAGTTACAGCATCTGCAGCTTCATCAGCATAACCTGTCGACTGAAGTAACAGTGCTCCTGCACCAAGACCTAGTGTTAGTAGTTTCTTATCAAATAATTTCACTTTACAATTCCTTCTATCTTTAATTCACAATCCGATTCAAACCGGATAAATGGTTGTTATTTAGGGGCAGTCGCTCAATGGTGATTAACCGATTGCGTCATTACCTTTTTCTCCAGTTCTAATACGAATACACTCAACCAGGTCTGTGACGAAGATCTTTCCGTCACCAATGTTTCCTGTACGAGCACCAGCAACAATCGCATCAACAGTTTCCTTCAGGAAGTCTTCATTTACCGCGATCTCAAGTCTTAGTTTTTTAAGAAGGTTAACCTCTACGTCAACACCACGGTAAGACTCGTGATAGCCTTTTTGCTGCCCACATCCCAATGCGTTTGTTACCGACAGTTTAAAGATCTCTTTCTTGTAAAGCTCCTGCTTTACCGCATTCAGTCTTTCCGGCTGAATGTATGCTGTTATTAACTTCATTTTCTATTTACCTCTTTTGTGTTTAATAAAATCTACGAACGAGGTTAGATATAGCATAGGGTATGCCAACCAACATCAAGTAACAACAACTCTTTTGTTACAAACATCTTACACACACAAAACCACAATAATCAATAATTGCAATTTTGTTACAAACAGAAAACACAGAACTAAATAAAACATTTTTGTCACACATTATCTTAAAGTGACAAAAAAAAAACGCATTTTGCTGATTAGAGCAAAATGCGTTCGAAATTATTAGATTTTAAATGCTTTATCCGATAGCATCACTACCTTTCTGTCCAGTCCGTATACGAATACATTCCGGCAATTCAGTAATAAAGATCTTTCCATCACCGATATTCCCGGACCGTGCTCCAGAAATGATCGCATCAACAGTGTCATCGACAAACTCATCATTAACAGCGATCTCGATTCTGATCTTTTTAAGAAGGTTTACTTCCACATCGACCCCACGGTATGATTCGTGATATCCTTTTTGCTGTCCGCACCCCAATGCATTTGTAACGGACATTTTAAAAACTTCCTTCTCGTACAAAGCTTGCTTTACTTTATTTAAAGCATGCGGCTGAATATATGCTGTTATCAGTTTCATAGTAAGTTCTCCTTTATAGTAAGCTTGTCTTCAATACTGAATATCGAATAATGAACAAGAAACCGCTGATTGTCAAAGCTCCAACATTCAAAATTCCTTGTTCGGTGTTCATGATTTGTTGTTTTAGTGGTTAGAGAAGATCTGGAAACCGTGATACGTTCGTTTCCGTGCTCTGTAATATCCAGACCACACATCTCATATTCAAAATATCGCCAATATCTTTTCAAAGCCAGCTTATACTCTTTATAGGAAGAGGCTTTTAAATTATTTAATTACTTATTTTTTTACGAGTAAATATTTACAGAGAAAGGGAAGAGACAGAGTTAAAAGGAGGAAAATAA
>JAUVCU010000308.1 GCA_030590715.1 Lentisphaeria bacterium | reverse complement strand
TTTGTGCCACTTTGGCGCAGTTGTGCCATTTTGTTTGGTGTTTTGTGTCATAATGTGTAGATGGTCTTTTGTGCTTAAAATTTTTATATCTTTTGTTATGAATAGGTTATGACGCATAAAATATAGTTGGCACATCTGTTGCTAATTAAGAAGCATATAATGTAAAAATAATTAATTGTAATAAAAAGAGGTGACGAAAATGGGTAAAATATTAGGAATAGATTTAGGAACAACAAACAGTTGTATGGCTGTTATGGAACATGGCGAAGCCAAAGTGATTCCAAATGTTGAGGGAGCAAGAACAACGCCTTCAATCGTGGCATTCACAAAGAGCGGAGAACGCCTTGTTGGGCAGACTGCAAAACGTCAGGGAGTTACAAATCCAAAAAACACGATTTTTTCAATCAAGCGTTTTATGGGTCGTAAATTTGCTGAGATCGAACATGAAAAACACCTAGTCCCTTACGAAGTGGTAAAGGCCAAAAACGGTGATGCACATGTAAAGATTGAAGATAAAGTTTACTCACCACCAGAAATTTCTGCAATGATTCTTCAGAAACTGAAATCTGATGCAGAAGCATTTCTTGGGGAAGAGATTACGGAAGCTGTTATCACTGTACCTGCATATTTTAACGACAGTCAGCGTCAGGCAACAAAAGATGCCGGTAAGATCGCTGGATTAGATGTAAAAAGAATTATAAATGAGCCGACTGCTGCATCACTTGCTTATGGACTTGATAAAAAGAGTGATGAAATTGTAGCGGTATATGACCTCGGTGGTGGTACTTTTGATATTTCTGTACTTGAAATCGGTGACGGTGTCTTTGAAGTAAAAGCTACAAACGGTGATACACATCTTGGCGGAGATGATTTTGATCAGGTGATTATCGACTGGCTTGTTGCAGAATTTAAAAAAGACAACAGTGTTGATCTTTCAAAAGATCCGCAGGCTCTTCAGCGCCTCAAAGAAGCTGCTGAAAAAGCAAAATGCGAACTTTCAACAAGTGCAACTACTGAAATCAATCTTCCATTTATTACAGCAGATGCTGACGGACCTAAACATCTTACACAGAATATTTCACGTGCAAAACTTGAAGAGCTAGTTGACAGCCTACTTGCCCGCACTAAAAATCCTGTAAGAGACTGCCTGAAAGATGCAGGGTTTACTGCAGATAAAGTTGACGAAGTGATTATGGTTGGTGGAATGACACGTATGCCTAAAGCTCAGGAAACTGCTAAAGAGGTCTTCGGAAAAGAGCCACATAAGGGCGTTAATCCTGATGAAGTAGTTGCCAGTGGAGCAGCAATCCAGGGTGGAGTTCTCGGTGGTGAAGTTGATGATGTTGTACTTCTTGACGTAACACCACTTTCACTAGGAATCGAAACCCTAGGTGGAGTATTCACTCGTCTTATCGAGCGTAATACAACTATCCCAACACGTAAGAGTGAAGTGTTTAGTACAGCTGCAGATAGTCAGCCATCAGTTGACGTACATGTTCTCCAGGGAGAGCGTGATATGGCATCACATAATAAATCAATTGGTCGTTTCAGACTTGAAGGGATTGCTCCTGCACCGCGCGGGGTTCCTCAGATTGAAGTTGCATTTGATATCGATGCAAACGGTATCCTGCATGTAACTGCCAAGGATCTCGGTACTGGTAAAGAGCAGAAAATTACTATCACAGCGAATTCAGGTCTCTCAGATCAGGATATCGATAATATGGTAAAAGATGCTGAAGCACATGCTGAATCTGATAAAGCTGAAAAGGAAAAAGTTGATACACGCAATCAAGCGGACAGCATGATCTTCCAGACTGAAAAACAGCTCAAGGAGTTTGACGAAAAACTTCCTAATGACATCAAACAGCCTGTAAAAGATGGTATCGAAGCACTGAAAAAAGCAAAAGAAGCCGATGATATTCCGAAAATGCAGGAAGAGATGAAGAGTATCGATGAGCATCTGATGAAGTTCGGTGAAGAGATATACAAACAGTCTGGCGGAGAAGGTATGCCAGGAGCAGAAGGTTTCCCAGGAGGAGCTCCAGGAGCAGCACCGGGACCGGATGCAGGAGGCGATTCAGCAAAGTCAGACGATAAGAAAAATGACGACGATATCGTAGATGCCGAAGTTGTAGATTAATATAAATCGTAGGGACGTCCCTGTGGCGTCCATTAATATAATATGTAGGGGCAGATTCTATATCTGCCCTTTATATAAAAAATGCCAACAATCCAAAAACAAATAAAAGGAGAATGAAAAATGGCGAAAGTAAAGATTCAACCTCTCGGGGACAGAGTCCTTGTCGAGGAAATTGAAGAGACAGAACAGATTAAGGGCGGAATCGTAATTCCTGACAGCGCGAAAGAGAAGCCACAGGAAGCAAAAGTTGTTGCACTTGGAACAGGTGGAACAGATGATAACGGAAAGAAGATTCCTTTTGATGTTGCAGTAGGAGACCTCGTTCTTACAAGTAAGTACGGCGGAACAGATGTTAAACTTGACGGAAAAGAATATAAAATTCTAAGTTCAAGTGACATCCTCGCAATCGTAGGATAAGTGAAAGAAGTTCTGGAGTGCTAAAGTGCTCGAGTTCTGAAGTTCTAAAATGCTCGAATACTCGAGCGATAGAATAAGAAAGTTTAAAGTTTTGAAGAGATAAATTTCAAAATGCTTCAATCTTTAAATTTTAGTCGCCTCAGGCGACCATAAAATAGTAAAATAATAAATGGAGAAATAAAAATGGCAGGCAAACAACTTTTGTTTGATGACAAAGCACGTCGCGAAATTCTCGCAGGCGTTGAGCAGCTTAGCAAAGCTGTAAAAACAACACTCGGTCCTAAGGGACGTAACGTTGCACTTGATAAAAAGTTCGGTTCACCTACAATCACCAAAGATGGTGTAACTGTAGCTAAAGAGATTGAACTGGAGTGTCCTTTCCAGAATATGGGTGCACAGATGGTTAAAGAAGTTGCAAGTAAGACTTCTGATATCGCTGGTGACGGAACAACTACAGCTACAGTTCTTGCGGAAGCTATCTACCGTCAGGGCCTGAAAAACGTAACAGCTGGTGCAAATCCAATGGCTCTGAAG
>JAUVCU010000302.1 GCA_030590715.1 Lentisphaeria bacterium | reverse complement strand
CCAATGCCTCTTTCATAAAGGATACTGCATCTGAACTGGTTTCCTCTTCTGCTACAGCATAAAAATCAGGTTCCTCAGGTTCATCGTTCGTACTATTTAAAAAAGCGAGGAGAACACCAGGGTCCGGGTCTTTTTTTATAGTGCGAGTATGGGATGAAGATCTCTTATTAATGATGGATTTTTCCTTACTGATATATGACATAACATCAGACAAGTTTTCAGCGGAATTATCGGGCTGGTTTTTATGGCTTAAATTCGGGTCGACAACATCCAAATCAAGTTCACTGCATTTGTCATATTCTCAAAAATATCTTGCACTGTGGACCTCGCTCATTCCATGGTTCTGGATTAATGATCTATTGATAGTTGAGCATTTTATAAGCCAATATGATGACGCCTGTTTTTTTTCGTTTGATTTTTCTTCTGCAAATAGGAGCGATCCAACCGATAAAGCATTTTGATCAAAAAGTATGATAGGAGAAGCGTCACAAAGACTGACACCAAGCCGAGAAATTCAACGAATGTGCTCATAATAACCTCCATAAACCTTAAACGTTTTAAACACGACAAAATGGTTTAAACCACAGATTTAAGCAAAAGCAGTATTAGTGCCAACGAAAGGATAAGCGAGAATGAATAGATTTTGAGGATAAGAAGGCAAAAAAAAAGCCGATCCGGGAACCGGATCGGCTTATAAATACGACTAAATCAGATTAAGCAGTAATTTCTTCTTTTTCGCGTTTAGCACCGATTTTCTTATGCCATTTAGCAACAATCGGGCTGGCAACAAAGATAGAAGAGTAAGTACCAACAACGATACCAAGCAGCATAACGACAACGAAGTCGCGAACAGCAACACCACCGATAAGAACAAGAACAACAAGTACAAGAAGAGTTGTAAGTGAAGTCAGCAGTGTACGGCTCAGAGTCTGGTTGATACTAAGGTTGATAACTTCCTTGTAACCCATCTCCTGGTTAAGCTCAAGATCTTCACGGATACGGTCGAACACAACGATTGTATCATTCAGTGAGTAACCGATGATAGTAAGCAGAGCTGCGACAACCGGAAGCGTAAGCTCTCCACCGCAAACCAGGTAAATACCAGTAGCGATGATCACATCGTGAATAACAGCGATGATAGAAGCTACAGCAAACGCAAATTCGAATCGAACAGAGATATAAAGAACAACACCAAGAACAGCTAAGAACATAGCCCACATAGCAGACTTACTGAATTCCCAACCGACAAGACCACCCATAGTAGACTCTTGTCCACCAGAGAAAGCTTGCTCCGGGAATTTCTCATTCAGAATACTCTTAACAACCTGTTTTGGACTAACTTTTTCTCCATCAATACTTTTGTCGCGGATAACGATTTCAAGTTTTCTGTTATCTCCTTCAGCGGTGTCGATAAGAGCGGTCTTGTAAGAAACTTTTGATGCGTACTTGTGAGAAATAGCCGCTTCAATATCATTCGCACTAATCTGCCCTTTAGAATCATCATAGCTGAATGTTATCTGAGTACCACCAGTGAAGTCGATACCAAGATTGTCAACGTTGCGGAAGATTCCAACTCCAACTGCAAGAAGAATCAGTAAAACAGAGATAATAGCGGTCAGTTTTTGAACACCAAGGAAATCAAAGCTCGATCCCTTAACGATTGAAAGCATAGGCATTTTAACGAATGTTTTGCTTTTAGCCCATAGGTCGAAGATAAGGCGTGTCATGAACAGAGCTGTAAACATCGAAGTGATGATACCAATACTAAGTGTTACGGCAAAACCTTTGATCGGTCCAGAACCAACATTCATAAGAATGATTGCTGTGAACAGTGTAGTAAGGTTGGAGTCCAAAATAGTTGTAAACGCGCGGTCATAACCATTAGCGATAGCTGTACGGAGTGCTTTACCAATATTAAGTTCTTCTCGGATACGTTCGAAAATAAGTACGTTCGCATCAACGGCCATACCGATTGTAAGGATGATACCGGCGATACCAGGAAGCGTAAGAGTTGCTCCGAAAGCGGTAAGCATTCCAAGAACAAGGATTACATTTACACCAAGAGCAGCACAGGCAACGACACCGGCTTTAAGGTAGTAAAGAACCATGAAGACCATTACACAACCAAGAGCGATAAGACCAGCCTGAACACCACTCTCTTTAGTTTCTTTACCAAGAGTCGGATCGATATCAAATTTAGCGCCGATCTCCATTTTCACAGGAAGACTACCACTGTTAAGAGCGCGAGAAATACTTTGAGCCTCTTCTACAGAGAAGCTACCAGTTATTTGTGCTTGTCCTCCAGGGATTGCACCCTGAATCGTTGGAGCTGAGTAAAGTTTGCCGTCCATTACAACACCAAGCTGGCGTCCAATGTTACCTGCTGTTACCTGTCCGAAACGTTTAGCACCGTCAGAGTTGAAGCTAAGGCTGATGTAAAGGTTACCATAAGTATCACGTTGAGGGAAAGCACGGTCAATATTCTTTCCACGCATTTCAGGGCGACGTTTTACGAAAAACTCGCGAAGCGCAGGTTCACCTTTCACGCTGTGGTCAAGGTAAGACATGTACTCATAACCGATAGGTTTGTACTCTGGCTCTCCAAGACGTTTCATAAGTTCAGACTGGTTGTTTTCGTGAACAAGACGGAAGTCCAGTTTCGCAGACATCTCAATCATTTTCTGAAGTTCGTCTTTCTCGTCCTGAGAAACAATAGGAGCTTTTAGTGAAATGAAGCTTTCTCCTGATGGAGAGATCTCTGTCTCAAAGATTTTCTTTTCTTCAAGACGGTTACGAAGGATCTCGATCGCGATATCACGGTTTTTCTCAAGATCTTCTGCTAGGTCAGTCTCTGTCACTTTACGTGCGATGTTATCTTCATCTTCAACAAGTCTGATAAGGAATTCAACACCACCGGCAAGGTCAATACCAAGACGCAGGTTACTTTTTGATTTATCTTTCCAGAAAGCGACAACGTGATGGTTGTTGAACACGTCTTTTTGGTTTTCAAGATATGGTTTTAGGTCGATTGCAAGAGAATCCGCAGCTTGTTCAACAGCATTAGCCGGATAGATGTTCTTATCGGCAGCTTGAATCTCCTGCGCTTTCGCGATCACTTGATTCAACGTCTCTTCTGAT
>JAUVCU010000199.1 GCA_030590715.1 Lentisphaeria bacterium | reverse complement strand
ATCGAAATAATTATTACCAACAGCCAGTAGCAAGGCGGTAAAAATACCTTGGTAGGTGTTTAACGTCAAGAAGGCAAAACAAAATTAAGTGAGTTAATTTTGCGGAGAAAACCAGCATAGGAAATCACATTAAGTGTTGATGCTGTAGAAAATAATTAAATATAAAGAAAGAATAGACATAGAGGCCCTGAAACAGCGATGAATATAGAAGTATGCAGAGCGAAGATACACCGAGCTCGTCTGACCGGTTGTGAATTGAATTACGAAGGCAGTATAACTATTGACCAGGATTACCTGGATGAAGTTGGAATGGTCCCGTATGAGAAGATCCTTATTGTAAATAACAATAATGGAGAGCGTCTTGAAACATACATTATCGCCGGAGAGCGTGGGGGAAAAGACTTCTGTCTTAACGGGGCGGCAGCCAGAAAAGCCTGTGCCGGAGATGTTATTATTATTGTTGCTTTCGGACGATTGGATATTGAAGAAGCCAGAGGTTTTGAGCCGGAAGTTATTATGCTTGATGCGAATAATGACATTGTTATGAAAAAAACTGGTATGGAGCCGAATAACGAAGTCTTCAATTAGTCTTAGTCGAAAAGCAGCCCGTAACTTTTGTTGCGGGCTTTTTTTTGATAATTATTTGTAAAACCCGAAGAAAACAGGTTTTATAAACGTCCTGAAAATAATAAATTGATCTTAATTTTATAAGAGCTGTAAGAAGTAGTCGTTTGGCTGCTTATTATTTAATAAGGAACAGGTGGAAGAATAGTGTCGTTTATAAAAAGAAATTGTAGAGGTCAGGCGATGACAGAATATATATTTGCTGTCGCTTTATTTATCGGACTGGTGTTTATGACAATGCTGGTTATCCCTTCTTTTTCGGACTATTGCCTGAGAATATTAAAGCTGGTTGCTTTAGATTATCCGTGATTTAATCTTGTTATTGCGGCTAATTGAAGAATATTAAAACAGTGACTGACGTGTAAACGAAATTTTATTTGGGAGGAAGTATCATGAAAAGAATGCAGAAAAACCGTAAGGGGCAAGCTATTGTCGAGTATATTATTATTGTCGTTATTGTAGCTCTGGGTGCTCTTACTCTAATGGGGATGTTCAGTGATACGATTCAGGATAAAATGGCCGGAGTTATCAATACTCTTGGTGGTGTTGGTGGTGAAGAAGCCGATGAAGTTTCGAAAGGTGATTCTCTTAATTCTATGAAAGAACTTGATTCTGGCGGTCTTTAGTAGACGCTTTTTTATAAGGTTGCCAATGTATAAGACAAATTTGAAGTCGGAAAGAGGGCAGGTGTTTACCGAAACTCTTTTATGTCTGCTTCTAATTTGTCTTATTTTTTTTGGTCTGATGCAGGTTTTTCATATAGCCGTTGCCCGAATGCTCACAGACTACAGCGCGTATTGTGCTGCCCGGAGCCGCGCTGTTGGTTTTGATGAGGATCTGTCCCGTCGATCAGCCCGTGTCGCAAGCATCGGGGCCTCTGGAAAAATTATAGGCGCTAATTCCGGGGCTGGTATTGATGCCGGTTTTTCCGGTTCTTCCGAAGAGCTGTTTCTGTTTGAAAAATCCAGAATTCCTTATTATTTGTCGGGCGAACTTCATCTTGAGTATGACCACTGGTCTGATTATGGAGAGTCTGCACAAAATGATGGTAAAAAAGATGACAACACTCATTTGAGTGTGGAATTTGAAGAAGATGGTAGTGGCGAGTTTACAACAGCCCGGGTCTCTTACTATGAATATCCTCTTAGCTTCCTTACCGGAACGACAGATAGTATGAGGCAAAATGATGCAGCGGGAGCAGCTTTTTTTATGAAGGGAGACAACATGCGAATTGCTTCCGGGCATGATGGTGATGGCGTTAGTCTGCGTTATCATGCTAGTAAATTTCTCGATATCAATGCCGATTATGGCGGAGATTTCGGACATATTCAAGAATAGCTACAATATAAAGGAATTTTATTGTGAGATGTAAAAAAAATGATTCCGGACAGACTCTACTTGTTTCTGTTCTTGTCCTTGTGATTCTTCTTTTGGCATCCGTCTTTCTTTTTGACCTCCAATCAATTATTCGCGGTAAAGTGAAATCTCAAGCTGCTGTTGATGCTGCAGCTCTTTCCGGTGCAGAGTGGCAGAAAAACACCCTGAATATGATTGGGGAACTCAACCTGATTAAGGCAACGACTGTGCTGATGGATGATTATGTCGAGCGAAAAGACTATGGTAATTTTCTGGATGACCCTGAAGAGATTCAATTGCTTAAAGAAAAATCAGACATGATCTCCAATATGCAGGCACGAATCTCTTTTGTTGGCCCTATGATAGGTTTTGGGGCTGCCCAGCAGGCTGCGAAAAATAATGGGATCGATGCAAATGATGAGTTTTCAGAAGTCGTTTTAGACCATCGTAATCGAGTAGAATCAGAAGATGGTATGTATATTTCTGAAGAGGTTCCGCCAATGATACCTGCCTCTAATCGAAATAATGGTTTTGAATGGAGAGAAGGATACAAGGAACTTATCGATTCTGTTTTGTATCAAAATGGAGATACTACAGGAGTTGCAGTGGCTCCAAATACCCGGTTTATGGGAGTCCCGTATGTGGTCGGAGATAACTGGTTTGATTCATACGCCAATCTCGAGAGTATTTACGATGCAATTAATGGTAACGACTGGTGTGTTTTGAAGTCAATCCTGGATGGAGAGAAAAGTTTTGATGGGAAATGGTGGGGAGATCTCGAGGCCCCCAATACAAGTAATTTTATTGAGGAAGCGGAATATCTGCCGGTCGGGGTGAAGTTTGTACGCGGAACAAGGATGGAGCATGTGTTTGAGGATAATAAAGACATTATGGAAAACTACTCGAAGCAGTGGGCCGACGATTCAACTCTGATTAGCGATGTTACTTTTGCTACCGATGATAATGGAAATGAAATAAGTCCTTTTCCTTATATTCAGTTCTGTCGCTATGATAATAGCTGGAGGGGGTACTCAGAACGATATACGAGTGTTTGGGAAACTTTTTTTAATAAGCCTTTTTTGCCCGGGATGAACTACTTGGGCTGTTCGACACGAATGAAAGCTAAGGTCCAAACAAAGCTGCACTTTAAAGGAATGGATGATGAGGAAGGCGATGTGACACTTGGAGAGGGGTTGAGGTTTTCTGACTCGCGATATGGTGAAAGTGGGGAGAGTTTTGAAGAAATAGGCAAAAGTGTCAGTCGTATTGAAAGGCGGCAGTTGCGCGAAGACGTTGAAATTGAAGTTTCAGCCACCGCGAAGCCTATAGGGAGGCTTGAGGGCGATGCCGTGTATATTCCAAATTACGTTGGAATGGTTTTGCCGGTTTTTGAGACTACCGCTTTAATTCCGGTGGCGATGGAGGATCAGGGCGGTCTGGATCCTTTTAATGTCGATTTTTATCGTTGGGTGACTGAAGGTTTGATTATTATGGGAGAATCCGCAACAATTGGTCAGGCTGAAGCCTCACTTCGAAGCCATGAGCACTGGTCAAGTTTCTCGAGCTATTTTTCGGCGATAGAAAAGCTTGATGACCCCGTGTGGAGGCAGGAAGGGATAGACTGGTTGACCTGCGAAACCGGTGGAGACCCTATTTATGATGAAGACGGGAATGTCACCGGTTATACAGAGGTGAAAGAGCGCTCGGAGTATTGTGACTGGCATCATGGTAATGCAAGTTATTATGCAGGGCCCTCAAAACTTCATTAAGATCTTATGGCCCCCCATTTTGGATTTCTCCGGGTTCTTTTTCGGCCGTCGGGACGCCGGCCCTCCACGTCATGGAATTCGCTGCACCTGATTCTAAATCAACAGCTTTGGAGGGACACGGTCCCCGTGTCCGGTAGTTACGAATTACGTTTCATTTTTTTAAGGAGGCCGGGGTTATTTGGGGCTCCCTGCATTTGAAATTCAAAAATGAGTTATAGAATCTCGCCTTTTGAGTAAAACCATTTTCCTTTCTTCTTGGTGAATTCGGAGATCTCTTCGAGTTTACCATGATTTCCGTTTTCGGAATAGAATGCTCTGAAATGAACAACCCCTTTTGCATCTGAAGCTGTGCCTCTTTCTGTGTTCACAATCTCAAGTTTTGTCCAATCGGTCAGGTTTATGCATTGCTCTAATTCGGCACGCAGCGTTTTAATTCTCGTATTTGAGTCGTGAGTTTTCATAAGGTAATCGACGTTGCGTGTGCAAAATGCAGAATACCTTGATCGCATTAATTCTTCCGCTGTTTTCGCTTTTTCTGATTCGTTGTGAAATTTGCCACAGCATTTCTCGTATTCTTGTTCTGACCCGCAGTAACATTTATTCATTTTACGTC
>JAUVCU010000089.1 GCA_030590715.1 Lentisphaeria bacterium | reverse complement strand
AGGAAGTCTTCGTTCTGGAAGAAGTCGTGAGTCGCCTTGGCAAGCTCGTTTCTCAGTCTTGCAACTGCACCGAACGAATTGGTGCGGGGGCGCAGATGTGCAACTTCACGAAGCTTTTCAAGAGATATCCTCTGTTTGCCTAATGGATACTCTGTGGGATCGCAGCTTCCGAGCAACTTCAATGACGCTGCCTGGATCTCTACTTTCTGTTTCCCTTGAGATTCAATAAGTTTTCCCGTTACTTTGATAGAACATCCCGGGTAAAGTCGCTGGACGTCCGTTTCATAGTTTTCCAGATTATTTCCTGCGATGATCTGAATATTTGAAAATGACGATCCGTCATTGAGTTCAACAAATGAGAATCCGCCTTTCGAGTCGCGACGTGTTCTCACCCATCCGGCAATCGTTACATCAACGTCGAACAGTTCTGTATTAAGTAAATTTTTTATCAAATCCCGTTTCATTCTGTGCTCCTTTTTTCATTGTTCATAGTGTTTAAACTATCCGCCACAGCTGGAAAATACAGCCTCAGCCACTAGGAATTTCTGAGAAATAAAGAAATGGTTATAACAACATCTTGTCTTTATGAAATGGTCTTCGGAAGATGCTTTACTTTTAGGGATATTAAGTTCATAAATAGAAAATAAGAAGAGCTTGCTTTGTATGATTACAAAACAAAAAAAAGGGTGACTATCCTATAAAGAATCCACAAACAGAGGTGTGCTGTGTAAAGTCACGCGAACTCGTTGTCGTAGTATTGAGAAGACCCTTTTATGTTAAAAAACAACGACTCTACTTGTCAGGATAAAGATTGCAGCTCTTTGATCTCAAGAAGCTGTTCCTCATTTTCAAGAATAAAGTCGGTTACTATCTGTTCTGTTTTTCGTGGCAATGATCCGTTTCTACAAATTGTGCGTGTTTTTCAGCCAGGATATTATGTATTTGTTCGATGCTCATTGGTTCCACCTTTTACTATTGTTATGAGAGCTATTACCAAATTTATTGCACGAGATTATGAGGAAAACAGCAACAATGGATATGGTTTGTTGACGAATCAGAAAGAGCCGATATACTACAAGTAATTTAAGAGGCCTGGTGTTGAAAAATTGAATCTCTTGTTGTGCCTGCGGGCATATATAACACCTGCCGCATCTTCATTTATCAGACATTAAACATAGAATATTCGGGGTATACAATATGGAGTCATTTTGCATCGAAGGCGGAGCACGCATTTCGGGAGAGATAAAAATTAATGGAAATAAAAATGCGGCATTACCGATGATCGCTGCATGTTTGTTGACCGAAGAAGAAGTTATCTTAAGGAATGTGCCCGATATTATCGATGTGAATATCATGTTGAAAGCTGCGGAAGCTCTTGGAGCTGAAGTTTCTTTTGATAAAAACGTATTGCGAATAAAAGCTGCAAATTTCAAGACGACTGATATCTCGCATGAGCTTTCTTCAAGAATACGTACTTCAATGCTTTTTTGCGCGCCTCTTCTGGTGCGTTGTGGAAAAGCGTCTTTGTGGCCTCCAGGCGGAGATGTAATCGGTCGACGAAGACTTGATGCTCATTTTTATGGTTTGCATGGTCTTGGCGCGACAATTGAAGCTGACGAAGTACCATTCAGATTTACCGCCAAAGAAAGGTTTGTCGGGAAAGACCTGTTCCTTGATGAAGCGAGTGTGACAGCTACAGAGCATATTATGATGGCCGCAGTTTGTGCGGAAGGAATAACACACATACGCAATGCGGCTTGTGAACCCCACGTGACGGATCTTGCTCGTTTGTTGAATTCAATGGGAGCTAAGATTACTGGACTTGAGACTAATACGTTGGTTATTGAAGGTGTCGAGACGCTGCATGGAACAGATCATACTATTGTCGAGGATCATATTGAGGCGGCAAGCTTTATATCAATGGCCGCTGCAACTGGTGGTGAGATAAAACTTACAGGGATTCATTCAAGAAATTATTGGATGACACGCCGTGTGTTCGATCGCCTTGGAGTTGAGTTTGAGTTAAACCCGGATAGCATTTACGTGCCGGGAAATCAGGAAATGGTTATAAAGCCGGATTTTGGAAATGCGATTCCTGTAATTTCAGATGGTCCGTGGCCTCAATTTCCTAGTGATATGATGAGTTGTTCGATTGTAATGGCAACGCAGGCTCACGGTACTGCATTGTTTTTTGAAAAGATGTTTGAAAGCCGAATCTACTTTGTTGACAGGCTTATAAGTATGGGGGCTAATGCTGTTGTTTGTGATCCGCATAGGGTTGTTATTAGCGGGCCGGCTAAACTGCGCGGTGTAACTCTGGTCAGCCCTGATATAAGAGCCGGGATGGCAATGGTTATTGCAGCGATGTGCGCGAAGGGAAAAAGCACCATTCAGAATGCGGAGATGATTAAGCGTGGTTATGAAGGGTTGGAAAACAAAATTGCCTCGCTTGGTGGTAAGATTTACCTTAAGTAGTTATACATATTTTGAACTGTACTGAGAATGATTAACTCTAATACTGGAGACTCCATTGAAGTTTGGTAAAGCAAGAGCAAGGCATCTTAAACTTGGACGTTTGGGTGAACGTAAAGCTGTTGAGTTATTAAGAGCAAAGGGAGTCGAGGTATTGTGCCGCAATTATAAATGTAAGTATGGTGAAATTGATATTGTGGCTCGAGATGGCGGTGTTCTTTGTTTTATAGAAGTTAAAACCAGAAGAAAGCAGAGTAAAAGTCGCCCTGCAAGAGGTCTACGGCCGAAGCAGAAAAAGCGGATTGTGAGTTCAGGCCTTCATTATATGAATAAGCTCGATAACCCAAAAGTTGTATACCGTTTCGATCTGATTGAAATGGTGTATGATAGATTTGATTTTTGCGAAGCAAGGTACTGGCCGCACCATTTTAGTAGTATCCCCAAAAACTTTCTTAATAGACAGCATTGAACAACCCTTTAAATTATTTATATTGGGACCATCTTAAAATAAATGATAATGATATTATAGAAGTAGATATAGAATGAATAAGTATGAATTTAAAAGACCTGCAGTAGAACTTGAAAAAGTTCTTGTTTGTCCGGAATGTATGGAAACTCTTAGCCAGCTGGATATCGGCAGTTATGGTCATTGCCCGTATTGCAATCATTCTTTAGAGTCCAGCCCCGAGCTCGAAGATTATCTACTTAAACCAGCGATCGATCACTGGATGAAAAAGCAGAGTATACATACTCATGCGGGTACTTCTAACTTTATCCTTCCCGATGAACAGCTTTTTAAATAAAGCTTGTCTCAATAAGCTTTTTGCTGTCTGAAAATCTTTTCACTTTTTTCCTTTATAAGGATTTGATTTTATAACTTTGTTTGGTAAATTACACCCATTCTTGTATTAGAGATGTTCAACCTGATTCCACTGCCAGGACATTACTATGTATAGGATGGGTTATTTTTTGTCTAAGAAGATGTTGTACTTATAAAGTACTTAAAGCTCGGATTTTGAGGAGAATACAATGAAAGTTAGAGCATCAGTGAAACGCAGATGTGAGCACTGCCAAATTATCAAACGTTGTGGTATTGTTCGTGTTATCTGTAAAAAGAATCCTCGTCATAAACAGAGACAAGGTTAATTTAAATTTAAATTAAGAGGTTATTATGCCACGTATACTTGGTATTGATATTCCAAAGAGAAAACGTATTGAGTACTCTCTACGTTATATTTATGGTATTGGTCCAGCAAAATCGCTGGAAGTTTGTGAGAAGTGTAACATTGAAGTTGGAACTCAAGCAGACCAACTAACTGATGGTCAAATTGCGGCCATCGTTAAGCTTCTACAGGAAGAAATCATGGTAGAGGGTGACCTTCGCCGTCAGCTTGCGATGGATATCCGTCGTCTTAAGCAGATTGGTAGCTACCGTGGACGTCGTCACATTCATGGTCTTCCATGTCGTGGACAGCGTACTAAGACAAATGCACGTACTCGTAAAGGTAAGAAATCTACGGTTGGTGCTATTCGTGATAAATCTCAACGTAAACTTGCTAAGTAATAGTTTACGACTGTTTATTACATTGTTTAGAAAAGAAAAATTCTTAATGAGGAATTGCCAAAATGGCTGAAGATACAACAACACAAGCTGATACAGCTGCAGCTGATCAAAAGCGTAAAAAATCAGGTCGCTACGTGCCATCTGGTATTGCTTATGTTCAAGCTACATTTAATAATACGAAAGTTACCTTTACTGACCTTCACGGAAATGTTCTTTGCTGGTCTACTGGTGGTAAGAACGGATTTAAAGGATCTCGTAAAAGTACTGCATATGCAGCTCAAGTAATTGCTGGAGATGCTGCTAAGAAAGCGCAACTTCTTGGAATGAAAGAAGTTGAAGTTCGCATCAAAGGACCTGGAGCTGGACGTGAGTCTGCTGTTAGAGGAATTGCTGCGGCAGGAATCGAAGTTACTATCATTCGTGATATTACTCCAGTTCCACATAACGGTTGCCGACCTCCTAAAAGACGTCGTGTATAACGCAATTATCTAGTTTTTTATACAGAATAAAAAATAATAATTCTGGAGAGAAATAATATGCCAGCAGCAAATAATTTCCCAATGCCTCAATCCGTTGAATTGGATGAAAGCACAGCAACAGAAACTTATGGTAAGTTTGTTGCAGCTCCATTTATCAAGGGTTTTGGTCATACGATTGGTAATTCATTGCGTCGTGTTCTTCTTTCATCACTTGAAGGAGCTGCGATTTCAGCAGTTCGCATTGATGGGGCATCACACGAGTATGCATCTTTACCACATGTGGTTGAAGACATTACTGAGATTATCATTAATCTTAAGCAGGTAAAACTAGCTGTAGAAGCTAATGGGACTTTCACGCTTGAAATCGAGAAAGATTCAGCAGGGGAAGTAACAGCTGCAGATATAATAACTGATGGTCAGGTTGAAGTTCTTAATCCTGAACAAGTTATTTGTACGCTAGATAAAGACGTGCCATTCCGTGCTGAAATCGAGGTTTCAAAAGGTTGTGGTTATGTACCGGCAGAAGAAAATAGAAAGAGCGAGCACCCACTTGGTACTCTTCTTGTAGATTGTCTTTTCAGCCCTGTATCGCGTGTGCGTTACAATGTTGGTCAGGCTCGTCTTGGAGAAGAAACTGAGATGGATGGTCTTACAATTGAAATCTGGACAGATGGACGAATCTCACCTGTTGATGCTCTTGAGAAATCTTCAAAGATTCTTAAAGATCACCTACGCCCATTCCTAGGGTCGCAGGCTGGAGAGGAAGACGCTCTTTCTCAAATCAGTGAAGAAGAACAAAAGCTTTATAAGCTTCTTTCTCAAGATGTTGAGTATATGGATCTTTCGGTTCGTGCTATGAACTGTCTGAACAATGCCAATATCAAACTGATTGGAGAACTTGTACTGAAGACGGAAAGCAGAATGCTTAAATACCGTAACTTCGGTAAGAAATCTCTAGATGAGATTATTAGTAAACTTGAAGATATGAAGCTATCTCTAGGAATGAGTTTCAGTGAGGAGCTAACAGATGCTCTTAATGCTGAAGCTGATAGAGTTAAGGCTTCTGAAATGGAGGAAAATTAATGCGACATCGCAAACATACATTTAAAATAGGACGCTCTGGAGCACACCGTAAAGCAATGATTGCGAATATGGTTTCTAGTGTTTTCTATCACGGTCAAGTACAGACTACTTTAGTTAAAGCTAAAGAAGTACGCCGTTTCGTTGATAAACTGATTACGCTTGGTAAGAAGGGTGGTTTACACGAACGCCGTCAAGCTATCGCTAAAATCAGAGATATTGACGCTGTAAAAATCCTTTTTGACGAAATTGCACCAAAATATGCAGATCGTCCAGGTGGATACACGCGTATTATCAAACTTGGTCAGCGTCGTGGTGATGCTGCTGAGATGTGTATTCTACAACTAGTTGAAGCAGAAGCTACTACTGCTCCAGTTAAAGAAGAAGCACCAGTTGCAGAAGAAGCTGCAGCACCAGCTGAAGAAACTGCTGAGTAAGTAGTTCTCTTTTAGCGTTTAGCTAAATATTAAAAGCCTCGGTTTTCCGGGGCTTTTTTTTATCTAATTTTTATTATTCTGCAGAGGGAATTTGTGGGTTTGTTCTTCAGAATACTAAATACTATAAATTGTAAAAGGTTTAAAAATATGACATATGATTTTTCTGATTATACTGTAATTGTTACCGGTGGAACGAGAGGTATAGGGCGTGCTACTTCTGAGGCGTTTTTGAAATCTGGCGCTAGAGTTGTTGCGACTTATGTTGGTAATGATCAGGCGGCGGAATCATTCAAAACAGAGTGTGGTTCTGATAAGCTGGAGTTAGCGAAATTCGATATTTCAAAATACGAAGAAGTTGAAAAGTTCTTTGCTGAATTTGATCAGAAGAATGATTCACTTGAGGTGCTTGTTAACTGTGCTGGAATTCGCCGCGACAGTATCGTTGGATCAATGTCTATTGAAGATTGGACTACAGTTTTGAATATCAATCTTACAGGAACGTTCAGTGCAAGTAAATTTGCTCTTCAGAAAATGATGCAGAATCGTTTTGGTCGCATTATTTCTATTACATCTCCGTCT
>JAUVCU010000265.1 GCA_030590715.1 Lentisphaeria bacterium | reverse complement strand
TACAAGAAGTTAGAGATTACTTTGATACTCAAACTGAGAGAGCTATTCCTCAAGGGCACGTGTTTAGCCTAGAAGGTTGTATTAACCACGCTCTTGCAAACAACCTTGAACTTAAGCTTGAAAAAGCCAAAGAGAAGATTCAAAATCACAGCTACGTTGCTTCACTATTTGAAATGCTCCCAGAGCTGACTGGATCTTGGGACGATACAGAACGCAACAACTACAATGCGTCAAGAAGTATTAATGTTGAAACAGGTTTGCAGTCTCTTGAGCCAAGCCGGAGTTCAATCAGGCAAACACAAACACTAAAACTTGAGGCTGCATTCAGTCTTATTGATTTTGGTATGTCTTATTACAATGCGAAGCAGGAAGAAGGTCGCGTAGTCTTCAGTAAAGAACAGACTCGCCGTACTGCACAAAATATCGCTTACGAAATTGCCCAAGCTTACTATAGTGTTGCTGTTTCTCAATATGTTATGGAAGAAGCTGAATCTCTTATCCTAGCTAATGACAAAATGGAAAGCAAACTTGACGATCTTTCAGAAAGCAGAACTGTTTCTCAGGTTCAGGCTGTTTCAAAAGGAATTGACCTGCTAGCTGTTAAGCAGCAGCTTAAAGACTACAAGCGTAGCTATCAAAATAATTGTATCCGACTAGCTAACCTTATGGGGTATGACACTCTAGGTGCTACAAATCTTCGTGTTGATTCTTCTGTTCTAGTTGATTCTCCTGTATTCTCAATGCCTGACATAACTGTTATGGAATGTCTTGCTCTTGAAAATAGACCGGAGCTTTTCCAATCTGATGTTAATGCGGAAATTGCGGCAATTGAAACTCGTAAAGCAGTTCTTGCTATGTTCCCGAACGCAGAGATTCTTGGTAGTTTGAATCACTCAAACAATGCTCTTCTTTATAATAAATCATGGCAGGAAATTGGTGTTAGCGCGGCGATGGACTTCCTGGACCTTCCATCAAAATTCTATAAGAAGAAAGTTAAATACCTTGAAGAGAAAATGATGAATGAAAGAACACTGAATCTTTCTATCGGTATTGTTTCTCAAGTTCACATGGCTCATGCAAATATTTCAGAGAGTATCTCTCGTTATGAACTTTCTGAGAAAATCTACAACTTCAGCAAAAAACGCCTGAAGCTTGTTAAAGATCAGCAGCGTCGAGGTGGAGCTATTTCAGTTGTTGCTGTGCTTGAGGCAGAGACTCAGACTCACCTGCATAACATTGCTCGTCTGACTGACCTTGCTGCTGCTCAAGTTGCATATCACAGACTTCTAAACTCTGTTGGTACAACAGATCTTACTGCTTCTTCAAGTTACCTGAACAATCCAGTTCCAGACCTTGTGAAGAAAGAGATGCCGAATACTCCTTGGTATGAGGTTATCAGTTCTATCTCAAACGGGTATGAGGATACTTACTCTGTTGAAGATATGAAAGATGAAGTTGATTCATGGTCAGCTGAAGCTGGATCACTAATGTAATCCTTCTTTTCTAAGATATTCAAGACAGGCGAAACTTATGTTTCGCCTGTCTTTTTTTTTGTCTGAAGGCTTTGACGCTTGCTAATGGATGAGTCGCAAATACTGTACTTCAAAATTAATTTATATTGAGGACTTACTATGATTGCACAATTGCGCGGCAAGCTTGCAGATATATCACTTACATCAATTATTCTTGATGTTAATGGTGTCGGTTATCAACTTTTCATTCCTATCAGCACGTTCGATAAACTCCCGCAGCTCGGTGAAGAAACGACTTTGCTTACTTATATGCATGTTCGTGAAGATACGATGCAGCTTTTCGGCTTCGCAAAATCAGATGAGAAGCAGTTATTTGAAATGTTGATCAGCGTTTCCGGTATCGGGCCTAAAGCCGGTCTTAATATTTTGAGCAGTATGGCTGTTGCGACTTTCTGCATGTCAATTGCAAATAATGATATTAAAACGATTACCTGTATTAATGGTATCGGGAAAAAGACAGCAGAGCGTCTGGTGATTGAACTGCGCGATAAGGTTAAGAAATTTACTCCTGAATTTGAGCTGAGTGATTCACCTGAAGTGGATTCGCAGGCGGCAGTTGATGCATCTCTTGCTCTTGAACAGCTTGGATTTAAGAAAGAGAAAGCGATGAAGGCTTTGAAGAAAATTATTTCGAAGCTTCCTGCCGAAGAGTGTTCAAGCGAGAACCTGATACGAAAAGCATTACAGGCTTTGAATACTTAGTAGAATTTAGTCTCATGTCAAATATATTAGGCGTCATGAGAATAATATTAAAAACTGGAAGTTATATATGTCTGACAAACTGAAAGAATTAATTGACAAAAAGATTATTATCTTCGACGGTGCAATCGGGACCGAGATCTATAATAAGCACTTTTTTGTTAATACTTCATTCGAAGGGCTGAATCTTACATCTCCGGATGTGATAAAAGAGATTCACTCTTCATACTTTAATGCCGGCGCGGATATTCTGACGACAAATACGTATGCCGCAAACCGAAACAAACTTACTCGTTACGGCTTCAATGATAAAGTTGTTGAAATCAATATAGCCGGAGTGGAGCTTGCACGTGAATGTGCAGGTGATGATACTTTGATAGCCGGATCTGTCGGCCCTATCGGTGATATTCCGTTTGGGAGCGGTGTAGATAAGGCTAAGATTGACGAAATGCTTTGTGAGCAGATCGAAGCGCTAAAAAATGCTGGTGTCGATTTCATTCTTTTCGAAACAATTCCGACTGAAGAGGATGTTGTTAATGCGCTGAATGCTATCTCTAAATTTCCTGAATTGCCGTATATGATCAGTCTGTCGGTTGACAGAAACTGTGAAACAACAGGCAAAGGTGAGCCGATCCAAAATGTTCTTAGACACATTAAGGATTGTGAAAACAAACCGACTGCGCTTGGACTTAACTGTGGTAATGGGCCGGAAGCGATGCTTGCTGCTCTTGAGAAATTTATGCCTCAGGTTAACTATCCTGTAATTGTTCAGCCTAACGCGGGTGTTCCTAAAAGTGTTGAAGGTCGTATGATCTATATGACTGATCCGGAATACTTCACGACGTACTCTGTTCGTTTTGCTAACCTTGGCGGCGTTATCGGTGTTGGTGGATGTTGTGGTACTGGTCCTGATCACATTAGGGATGTTGCGCGAAGCGTCAGTCCTCTTTCAATTTCAAAAGAGTTAAAAGAATTTACTATTTCAGATGTTGAGATCGAGCTGAAAGAAGCTGTTCCAACGGTCGAGAAATCAAAACTGGGAGCTAAGATCGCTCGCGGAGAATGGGTCACTTCAGTTGAGATCGTTCCTCCACGCGGTGTTGATCTGACTGCTACAATTGAGAAAGCTAGAGCGTGTAAAGAAGCTGGTATTGATGCTATCAATATTCCGGATGGACCACGTGCTAGTTCTCGTATTTCTCCGATCGTCACTTCTATGAAGATCCAGGATGAAGCGGGAATCGAAGCTGTTCTTCATGTTTGCTGTCGCGACAAGAACCTTATCAGCATGCAGGCTGATATGCTTGGCTGTTCTGCTGCAGGCGTTCATAATATGTTGTTTGTTACTGGTGATCCTCCCAAGCTTGGTGACTATCCGTTTGCTTCAGCTGTTTTCGATGTTGATTCTATCGGAGTTGTTAAAATCCAGAACATGCTTAATCACGGT
>JAUVCU010000010.1 GCA_030590715.1 Lentisphaeria bacterium | reverse complement strand
GAAATCCACAAAATTTCCGTCGGATTTATAACTATAAATTCAAGAACTGGATTACTCACAAAAGAAGCCTTAATCTGCAAAGTGGAAACTTCCAATTGAGTATCACATTTCGTAGAAGATCGGCTAAGAGTAGCAGGAGTGTATATATCACCATCGAAAGTTACAGAAACATCCCCACTGGTATAATACCAATGTTCTCCGCCGTCTCTCCAAATATGATACAGCTCGGCAGGCTTTCTTTGACTTGCCTCTTCTTTAGCTATATAATCAGCCGAAGCTTCTTTCATAAATTACCACACAACTTTGAATTTTAATTTTGTTTTTGCAATTAGATCAGCTGTATATTCAAGCAAAATTTCATCGCTATTAAAACGAACTTTATTAAGAAAGCAAATAAGCATCTTTGACAAATTAGTTTGAGATATTGCTGTACCAATCGATGAATTAATTGTAATCGACGTACTTGTTGGCACAGCTGTAATCTCACGACAAACGTAAGATTGATCTGGCAGTCGAATCCAAAGATGTCGTCCAATTATCTCGGCACTGGAAAGATACAAAGTTTCGACAGTTAATGTGACTGCATCTGCCGCTATTGCAGCCGTCGGTACAATGTCATTATTCCAACTTGGCATGTAAAAAACTTGAAATCTTCCTCTTTTTGAGTCAAAGAAATTGAGAAGATCCCAAACATCTGCTCGTGAAACAATGATAAAATCGAGGTTGAAAACAAAACGAGTTTTATCATAGACAGAAGTTGCGAAATCTTTGCCAAAAAAGACGATATGTTCAAAAGGATGCATGTAATTTTCAGTTGCAGGATACTGAGGTTTTGTCAAAAAGAGGTCAAGACTGTTATAAGTAGGGGCACCGGATGATGGAAGAGAGTAAGAAAAAGATCGCAATGATTCCATAACCTCTGTTGCAGCTAAAGTAATATAATTTAGCTGCTTGATGGAAACATTAATTTCTTGCATCTCTTCAATACGATATTCGTACATCGGATAAACGTAGGTTCCAACTGGCCAACTACCAATAAGATTACTTGCTAAAGTTATTTGAATAGCAGAATCAACCGTATTAATTACAGCATATTCATAAAGTTCCCAGTTTGATGGATTTACAAGAATACAACCACGGCCATCATAAAAATGTCGATAAGAAGTTTCAGCAACAGTCAAAATAGCTTGACCATCAGCAGCTTGACTCGTTAGAGGTGTTTTGTCATGAATAAAAGGAAATCCCCAAATTCTATGTATACTTTGATAAAGGGAGGCACGTATGAAACGTCTCTCAGCAGTTGTCATCGGCACCAAATCGTTACGTAACTTAATCCTTGGCCATGTAACAAGCGAAGATCTTTTTTCATCGCCACAGATAGTTTCTTGAATACTTGTCATCCAGCTATGAACAAGATTTTGTTTATAAATTTTAGACGTAGCATAAACATCAATACTCATCTAATAATCCTTTTCAAAGTTTGTGATCGTACACCGATAACATTAACAATAGCATCCTGTCCACGAGCCGAAGCAAGATAACGATCAAACATGGCGTCATCAACAACATTTACAATATCAACTTGTGTAGATTGACTTTGTAGAGCTGGAGTTGCATCCTTTGGGATAACAACTTCGCCTTTTTGCAGAATTGCAGGAAATTCGTCTGGTGCGAGGCCATTATGAAGACGAACTGCATTACTAAATAAATCGGCTGAAACTATTCTTGCTGGAAATGGAGTTTCTCCGACAATGCCTCCTGTATGTGAAACAGCAGCTGCAACTATTCCTCCAGCTCCACCACCTACACCGCCTAATATAGATTTCATAATCTTAAGTTTAATTAACTCCATAATCAACTGAGAGATCATATTTGCCCAAGCACGAACAAACGATTTTGCAAAAGCTCTATAATAATCCTGAATACTTTTTAATTGACCAGTAAAGGCATCGTAAAAAGCATCACCCATTGTAGTCTGAATGGCTGATTCTAAATTAGTGAGGACTTGCTTGAGAAAATCTCTGGTTATTTCAAATCCTGTTTTGACAGTATCAAGATATTCTGCAAAACCCCTTTTCATGCCATCGGTCATAGTTCCATGAATAACCAGAACTCTTTCGGCATGAGCTGCAGCGGCCAGTGCCAGAAGTTCGTCTTTTTCAGCTTTGTTTCTGGCAAGTTCCTCTATCTTGGCGACTCGAATTTCATATTCTGCATCAGCATTAGCTTGAACTCTCGCAAGACGTCCAATATAGAAATCTTTTTCCATTTGTAGTCGAAGACGAAGAATCTGCTGTTCTTTTTTAGATTCCTCTTGACTTTCATCAGCTCGACCTTTCTTGAATTGCCATCCAAGACCTTCAATCATCTTCTTTGCATCATCGAGCATTTTTTTAAAGTTTTCTTCGCCGTCTCCCGAAAGCTTTGACCAAACAGGCGCAAGAAGATTTTCCAACATTTTGACATGACCTAAAACTGTGTCTTTAAAATTCTTTCCAAACTTTTTGGCAAAATCAAAGCCTTCCGTCTTAAGAACTTCATAAAGATCACCTGTAACTTTTGCAGCTTTTTTGCCTACATTCTGAATTATAGGAATTATAGTATCAGCCGCCTCTTTTGCTTTATCTTTTATTGCAGTGGCAGCTTCGCCTATTTTTTCAACAATCCAATTAATAATTTTTTTGATCGGCGCTGGAAGAAGATCCCATATAAAATCACCCATAGAAGAAAAAAGTTTACCGAGTTCAGACGTTAGTGTGGAATAAATACCTTTGAGAGCCTTTGGTATCTCCATAAAAAGATCCTTTAGATACTCACCGGACATTCCCATTGTTTTGAAAAAAGCTTGAGCAGCAACAACAGATGCATAAAGTAATAAAGGTATTCTGAGAATGGCCGTATTCAATAAAGTAACTGCTGATGTAAAAACTTTAATCGGTCCCAATGCAAGCCAAATTATCATCTTTCCAAGACCAGAAAGTAATTTTGTTATAATACCGGCAATAAGAAGACCTCCGAGAGCTTTTACAGCAATAACTAACTCATCTGACATTCTATAAAGAGCAGCAATAAACCATGATATTCCTTCAAGTGTTTTCTCAAAAGCTATCAGTGTCTTATCAAGAATTGACCGAAGAGCCATCATTGTAAGAACATTATTCTGAAGACCTTTATCCATATCAGCAAGAGCTTTTTTCCCATGCTCAACAAAAACTTTAGCAAAGAGATTACCTGCAACTTTGCCTGTCTTTGTCAGTTCAGATGCCAATTCAACACTAAGTCGAATATTCATCTTAAGAGCTTTTTCCCAAAAACCTTTTGCCGCCTCGATAGATGCTTCACGGTAGATATCCCGTGCCACTGTCCATTTTTCATGAACAGCACTCATAACCTTTTCCAGAATTTCTGCTTGATTCTGCATCTGACGCATTTGATGAAGTTCTTTTCTTGTCATGATACCTGTCTTAACTAAAGACCTCGCCATGACATCAGTTGTTTTAATGCGTCCTTCCATCAAAGCTTGAAATTCTTGTCTTACTTGACGTGTAGTTGATCCAGTTGTCTGCGCTACCATAACTGTAAAGTCAACCATAGACGCCATAGCTGGAATCATCTCAGCAGGAATTGCACCAACAGATTGGGCAAGTTCATCAATACCTGTTGTCAATTCTTCTAATGTGGCAACTGAATAAACACTTGCGTCTCCCAAAGCATGTATGTTAACAGCAGCACGTTCAAAAGCTTCAGCGTATGTAATCGTCTCTTTGGTATGCATCATATACCAAAAAGCCAATTTTGCTTGTGTAGCAGCCAACTCACTGCTTTCTTGAATTGCCTCTCCTGTAATATCAACAACTTTACGAAGCCCAGCTTCAAAAACTAACATTGCACGATAAGCAATTGTAAAACCGAGAGCTACACGACCAAAGCTGTCCCACCAACCACGACTATACTTGCCAGCAGCTACCTTACTGCGTTTTGCAAAATCCCCGACAGATTCTCCCATCTTACGAGATGAAGCAACAGATGATCTCTCAATCTTAGATACTGTTTTATGCAGCATGTTTTCTACCTGATTTAATTTCGTTTTAAAATCAGATATATTGAGAACCATTCTTGAAAGAATATCACCTTCCATCTAAGCCATCCTTTCCTGTAAAACTCTTGCTTTCTTTCCAAATCATAAGGCGCCTCTTTTACTTCTTAAAAGACTCCAATTTGCATCGATATCTTTTTTATCTGTCTTAACAGAACTTGCAAATTGTTGATAGCTTTTAATAACATCCCTTCGATCCAGCTCCTTCATGTGAGGCAATAAACCTGCCTCAAAAGACTTCAACTGCTTTATAGATGACAATTTAGAAATTTGACGCAAATACAGAAAAAATTGACGAGCTGTTAAGCCTAAGATATCTTGATGCGTCCACCCATAAGTTGATGCTAAAAGTGCAAAAACGAAAGGAAAATCTAAGGGTTTGCAGAATCAGTTTTTGTAACCTCGCTGTCTGCAAAACTGGATTCAGTTACCCATTCTCTAATTGCTTTTAACGCAAGAGCTGCTGCTTTAAGACCTACATCAGTAAGTTCATCCTTATCAATATTTAAGATACGAGCAAGTTGTTCATGTAAAATGTCTCCTGAGGGTTCTTCACCGACGGTCATCATAAACACTGAAATAGATACATCTTCGAGTTCATAAGTTTTGCCGTTTAATGTTAAAGCAAGTATGTCTTTTGCAAGTAATGCATCAATATCAATCGTTTTTCTCATACTTAGCTCCCTCCAACGGCTGCAGTCTCATCACCGAGATAGTACAAATAGCCGTCATCATCTTGAAATGCAGTAAAAACAACACTTATAATTCGTTGACCATCTTTTGTAAAGCTGTAGTCAAAGTTACCCTGCGGAGCTGCTTTTGCAAACCGCACCCAATCCTGGGTATCAGATGATGCCGAACCGTCAACATATTTCTTCAGCAACAGACTCTTTGCTTTAGATGACAACTTTGTTCCAACAATATTTTCACCGGCGATACCAGAATCTGCACCTGTAGTCTTTACAGTCTGATTTAAAGCCAATGCAAGATTTGCCAATGTAATGTCAGCTATTGGACAAGCAACGCTTGCCTTTTGACCCGTTACAACCTGATCTTCCGGCGCTGTACCGAATTGATCAGACAACAAATCTACAACGTCTGTTGCAAAAGTAATGATTACACCGCCCTCGGTCTTCCCGATGTCGGCTTCTGATCCAGAAGTTCCCCACATGACCTGACATGGTCCAAGTTCTAATGACATTATGACCTCCTATCTACAAAAAATTTTCCCAGAAAGAGGGAGTTTTAAAATTATACTGGTACCTTCCTCAAAACACGATTCAAGAAAAATACAATCAATTAGCTTCTTTTTAAAATCGGAAAAAATATCGGCCAACCATGGATAACTTGTTGTGTCATGAAACACCAAGATACCACCTTCAGCCAAATGTGGAAAACAAAACTCTAAATCTTGTTGAGCCGTTTCGTAATTATGATCTCCATCAACAAGAATTACATCAAAAAGCTGTGGTAGTTTATTGTCCATCCAAAGCAAAGGTAGAATATCGATAGAGCTACCTGAAAAGAATATAGGTAACTTAACAATATCCAGGCTTTCAAAAACAGCTTTTAATTTTTCTGGTGTTGCGTTTTCACGGCTTGCATAAGAAGCCCAGGTATCAATACCATAGCCTTGAGTTTCTGGCGATGCTTTTAAAACAAGAGCCATAGAACGTCCCATCCAAACGCCAATTTCTAAGTAGTTCTTTGGTTGCATCTTTTTTGCTACATAATACAAGATTTCATGCCTTTCCTGAACGCAGCCATGCTGAATTTTAAACTCAGCATTTTTTATGTCTTTATCTATATTAAAAATCATAACTAAAAATATCTCGTAATTTCAACCCGCTGAAATTCAAGTCTTTTGCAGTATTTTAATGCTGTATCTTTAATAAACTTCATCGCATTACTACAAGTAAAACCTTTTGGATATAGAACTAATCCACTTATCAAATTGATACCTCCGACAATATAAAACAATAGCTTTTAATGTCATCTCGACCCATAACCGTCTCAAAAGTATCACAGCATTTTAAGATATAGCCCCACTTTTTGAAAAGGTTTATAAGAGCATCTTCACTAAAATACCATATATGCTCACCAGGTCTAAAATGCTTCCAACAAAAGATGTCAACATCCTTTCTTAAGATAGGAATGCTCAGAATAATTTGCCGACTGTTTAACAAGGGAACAATTTCCAGCCTTGTCAGATGCTCAAACGAATCCCAAAAAGTAGTAGTATCAAGTTCTACATTAAGAAAAGAAAAATCCTTTTTGTAATAAGGATCATAAGAAAAAACAGCTACATCTTTTGGTTTAGCATCTGCAAAGCTATCAGAACCACATCCAAAATCCAGAAGGGGTCCAAACAAGCCATTATCTAAAGTGAACGACCAACGTTTCTGATTTAGCTGCTTTCCAAACTGCGTCCTACCATAAAGTTTGTAATGTAATAAATAGTCAGCATTGTAATCTGCGGGTTGATGATCATGACAAAGATATAAACAATCCTTTTTGCAGAAGAAAACATCATCCACAATATGAGTCATAGAAATGTTGCAAATTGGACAAATTAAGTTCATATAAAATCCTCCACAAAAGCCCCAGGTTTCGTTCGCAAACTCGATGCATAAGTTCCAGCATGCTGAATGACAGATGGTGATATTTTTACACCAACATAATCTTGCTTTGCTAACTCATCAAATTTACTGATATCAGCCGAAGTTGCATTCTCATCAAAAAGGCCAAATACATCTCTCATAAACTCGAAACTCATCAAAAACTGTCCGGATATTCTTGGATTCATACAATACTTTCCGTATCGACAACCATGAGTTGTTGAGTCATTTCGATTTCGATATCCAAAACCTGTAATAGCACTAACCTTGAGATGTTTTCTAACTTCCTCATAGATGTCAATCTCCTTTTGAATCCAACCAGGCCGAAAAAGGAGATCAGAATCCACAAAAGTCACATAGTCGAAAGATTCATCAGCATCAAAAACCATTCGCTGTAGTTTATTGTAAAGTATTGCTGTTCTTACACCTTTACATCTTGCATGTTTGAATGGTATAACCATATATTCAATTTTTATGCCATCAATTTCAAAATTCTTTATGAAATCAGTAAGCCTTGGATCTAAACTGCTGTCATTTAGAACAAAAAGAGTGCCTTGTAAAGGCTTACTATCTTTAAATGATGTCAAACAATCTCTAAACAAAGGATAACGATCTTGACATGCAAACATATAAGCAATACGGCATCCATTATGATGACTATACTGACTAACAGGTTCGACATCGAAACCATTAAAAACCCTCTTGTATTTTATTGGTTTATATGTTATAATCTTCTTCAATACCTGATTAACGGTAATATTTTTCATGCATAATGCATCATTACAAAGTGACCAAACAGGTGTTTGAAAACAAGGTGCACATGAAATAAAACTACGAACAATTTGATAGTCAGTTAATAGTGGATGAGCCCTCGCAGTAAACATCGGACCTTCCAAGAGCAGAACTGGTGTTTTTACAGCATCAGCAACAACTGTCAAGCCAGTTGATGGCGCAACCAACAAATCACACTGTGATAGGACTTTCCCAACTTCAGAAATCGTTGTCTTGTTTCGGAAATCTTCATCAAAAACGCAATCTGCAAGTTCATTGCCATATCCTGTTAAAACAACTGAATATCCTAATTCTTGCAATTTGAGGGAAAGCTCTGAAAAATAAGGCCAACTCTTTTTAACGGATTGACCGGAATCAGAACATTGAGCTAATGCAATTCGTGGGTGTGGACTTGACAACTCAGGCTGGTCAGCAACATTAAAGAGATAGCCATCAAAATCCTTCCAAGATGCCCCAACCATTTTGAGGTAAAGTTCGACTTCGTGGTAGCCAGTAGTATGCCATCTTATATCTGGAACACCTCTGTTGTTGTTCTGTATGTAAGACACCGAAAGACCTGGTCTTGACCATGCACAGAGAAAAAATCGATCATATTTTGACTCATCAAAAGCTGTTTCTAAATAATCAAAAGCATAAGGATAAATTTCATTTAATAAATCCCAATTTCGCTTATTATGAAAGTTATCTCGATCTGTAATTAGTGTAATATCATGATAACCCCAGTTTCTCAAGACTTTTACAGCCGCAGTCAAAAAGATAAAATTACCCAGGCCATTTACAAAACCAACTGCTAAACGATCATTTCGCATACAGATCCCCAAAAAGGAAGAACCTCCGTTTTTCCAACATAACAAAGTTTGAAAGACCACATCCAACTATGTGGAATTAGATGTGAATGAACCCATATAACAGGAACATCATAATTAACGGCAAAATTTATTTGGCTTAAGTATGGGTTTAAAGCTGCTTCTTGCAAAACCACAGCATTAACTTGCAATAAGCAACTAATGTCTGGAATAGATTCAATCATTTGATAATGAAATGATTTTCCATGGTTAAATAAAACATCTTTTTTACCATACCATAAAATAGCGTCTCGTAAAATAAGTTGCTTCTTGACAACTTTGTCAGCGACTATAGGAACTCGCTGACTTGATTTTGATACAAAAAGATTTTTACTCACTATCTTGTCCTAAAAAGAAAGTTTGAACTGAAGATGTAACTTCCTCGTTGATCTCTTCCCACTGAAAAAGGACGATTCAACACATCGCAATAAAAAATATCACTTAATGTTGCAAAACCAGGCTTATTTGATAGTAGATCATAAACAGTATATGCCAATGCTTCTGCTGTCAAATAAGTCAAATCTTTTGCAAGAATCTGTACAGGTCGTGTTATATGACCTGACCAGTTTTCCGATCCTCCAGCAAGTTCCATGATAAAAACACACTTTGCAGGAGTATTGGGCTGATCTGAAATAAAAAGATCAACATCACGAACTAATATCGAGTTGGCCTCAATATAAACGGCCAGATCTTCAATAAAGGCCATTATAAAGCTCCTTTTATGATTATTCCGGCTGCTGTTATATATTTTTCACGATATCTCAACATTTTTGACTGAATCCATTTTGCACCTGTTCCAGGAGTGTGGTATTGATAAAACGTCCCCCAGCGACTAATCCCTTCATGAATAGATGCTGCATAAGGTCCAGGAACTCGCATGGTGCCAGTAATCGTTGAATCTCTAACTATGGTCGGTAAAATTTCATGATGCTTACTTAAAAAACCTGTTTTAAAAGGAACTCTTGGCTCGACTTCAAGACAGTCTTTTTTCAAAGTTTCCATCGCAGTTGTGACGCCAACAACTGAAGCAGCAGGAACTGCCGTCTGAAGTTTGACAAGAAGTTCCTTAAACTGCGAAACATCAGTTTTAACAGAGATTTTCATCTTACCTCAACCTCAAGATGATGAACGACCTTACTTTTTGTACGTGCACGAAAAATATTTATAATAGGCCGTTGTTTTCCATCAATAACAATTTCATCAATTTCATCGAGAGTAACATCTCCATTTAAAAAAATGAGATGCCTTGTTCCAAAATGATCGCCTAATTCATCTTTTAAAACTACGGTTTTTTCTGTAATAAATGCATTAACGTCAGATGTTATCGTTGTTGAACGTACGCCTTTTGTTATCGTAACATAGATAATATCGACAGAATGTTTTAAATGTTTTCCGATTCCACTCATGGATGATTATGAATCCCAAGTTTAATTTTAGGTTTTACTAAAGATGTATCATCTTCATAACCCTCTTTTTCAGAGACACTAATTGAAGCTGACCAAGGATAAGAAACTGAACCGTATGTAGAAAACTTTACTGCCAAATCTTTGTAACGCTCGTAAATTTCATCAGAGTTTTCTGAAAAATGTCCAATCTTAAAATTGACATCTTTTGCAACTTTTGTACAAATAAGATCACAACAGGCTGCCGCTCGTCGATAAAAAGATGTTTTCTCATCCTGAATAATCATTATTTCTTCATCATGAAGAAAAAAATCATCAGGGTTTGTATCTCCAATCTCCAAACGCAGCCTGTTGAGCTCTGTATTAAAATCCGCTAAATCATAAGAAAATGACATTCCGCTTCCTTATCTTTATTATGATGTTATTGCACGACCCGCTGAAATAGCATCTTTGAAAAAGACACCGCATTCATTAGCAATGAGTTTAACATCTTCATAAAAAGATCCCTCAACACGCATCCCACCAATTCGATCAATGCGGAACTTTCGGATTGTTGCGTCCAAACGCTGACCGTCTTGACCGTCAAACATTGGACGTTTCCAGCGAAAAGTATACCCGCCAGAAGGTCGTCTCTTGTTTGGACGTGGTGCAGCATAAACAAGCAATGCTCCATACTGATTCAGAATGTACTCCAATTCATCATTTGTATCAGATACCGTATCTTCCGGATTTGACGCCTTCACAGCTTTTGCAATGGAGTAATTATCAACCTCAAAAACTTTTGCAAGTAATTGCTGTGTAATAACCGATGCCTGGGTGTATTTGAATACATCTTTGATATCAGCGTGATGTTTCAAAGCTTGATGAACCCGCTCAGCAACAACAAGAGTATTTGGCATTAATCCCGTCGCCAATTTGATAATTGATTTGGCATCTTCGATATCTTCCAACGGTGTTGACGAACTCTCATCCCAGCATTTGAACTCATCGGTGCCTGGTGTATCGGTTTGACCACTTAGATCTTTATCCCAAATACCTGGACCAAAAAACTCTGATCCCCATGCAACTTCACGGCGTAACCGAAGTTTATCGGTGACATATTCAGTGGCCTCTTCATCCAGATTAAAGACCTCATCTGCATTATCAACATCTTCGTCTGCAATGTCTTTGTGGTACGCCCATTCGTCGCAGAAAAATGTTCCTGGATCTTCGAGCTCGTATCCACCACCTGCACTTTCTGTCAGTGGTGCACGCTTTTTGGCCTCATCACGAAACCAGTCCCCTTTCCGATACCGTGCGTATTTATCCGACTGTTTATTTACTGTAACTACAGGAAAAACATTATCGGCAATATATGCCGAAGGTTCGTTCATAAAAGCGACACTAAGATCGCTCAAAAGTCTGTCAATATGTAAATCTCTACCTGTTGGTTGTGGCACTTATCTCACCTCCTTCTATGATGCTGGCATATAACCAGAATCCATTAAAACGCTAATGACTCGACCCGCAGCACCCGTCTCCAAAGCCACTCCGATGAAACGTTCAGAGGCTGCCGCTGCAACTGCCTTACTGGCAGAATCGCCTGTTATCTTATTGCCAATGGTAATGACACCGCCACAAACAACCTTACTAATGCCGACTTTCCGAATCTCAGCCGCCTCATACTGTTTAGGCTTATTCTGCAAAATACCGATAGAATCGGCGTTTGCATCCCCAGCTAAACATGCACGACCATTAGAATCAACTTTCATAATATAAAACTGTTTACTCGTGGTATAGTAATCAGCTGCTGCTTGAAGCGTTAAATCATAAATATTTTGTTCTACACTCATACCGCACACCTCCCTTATAGATATTTAATATGTGACCATGAATCACCTTTATCATTATTAAAAGCCTTTTACCGTTCTTTAAGATATTCCTTGTAAAGCTCTGGATTATCTCTGATGACGTTCTTCCAAACCTTGGCCGGAGTTACATTAGAATCAGTCTTGAGGCTTTCATCAACCTTTGCCTTCAGTTTGTCATAAGCTAATGTTGCCTGCCCATCATCGCTGCTTCCGATTTCTGTAAAAAGACCAGCCGCTTTCAGCTTATTTGACATTTCCTGGAACTGCTTAACCATGTCCTCAGCTAATTCGGGACTCACCTTTTCAAGGGTGAAAACTGTTTTAGTCATCTTTTCCAAATTACCGACAATTTCTTTTTCCTGCAGAGATGCTTTAATCTCCAACATTCGGCGTTTTTCCATCTCGACATCAGCCAGCTTTTTCGATTCAACAATCTCATCTTTAAGAACCTGAATCTCACCTTTCAGAGTTTCGACAGTTTGACCTAAAGCCGAATCTGATTTTGACTGCATATCCTTCTTGATAGCCATCAATGCCTCTTTTACCATTTTTTCTCGATCAGCATCAAAAAGCTCACCGAAAAAAGCATCGAGTTCCTTTTGACGTTCATCAGCATCTTCAACTGCAAGAATCCCTGATAAAGTTTTCATACTTTGACCTCCCTTTGTTGGTTTTGTATTTGTACCATGCATTTGTGTCTTGCATTTTGGGCATTTACCGCATGGTTTACCGACATCATGATCTTCCCAATAACTGCATTCATCACAAACACAATATTTCCATGTGTTTCGTGCTTTTTCGTCACCTCCTTGATTTATTGATTCTGTGTTTAAAAAAGCCGCTGCTTTTTCAAGATCTTCTTTATTTTGCTCAGATGCTTTCATCTTTGTTATACAATCCGCTATAGATATTGTAGCAAGTGCAACGGCGGCAGTTTTATCCTTCTCGTCTTCTGTCTTTGTAATCTCGTCAGCAAAACCAGCGCCTTCAATTTCGTCTCCAAAAAGAAAAGTTTCGTTATCCATAAGAACTTTTACTTCTTCTAAAGACTTGCCAGTTCTATCCATATACTTCTTTGCAAGCATATTAGACAAACCTTCCATGACATCTGCCGCCTTACGCATTGTATTATGGTCGCCCATTGCAAATCCACTTGCATTATGAATCATAAAAACGGCATTATCTTCAGCAATAACATGATTCCCAACCATAGCAATGTAGGAAGCCATTGATGCGGCCAATCCCATAAGTCGAGTTGTTATTTGTCCATTGTGATTCTTTAAAAGATTATAAATTTCAAGGCCAGGATAGACATAACCACCTGGACTCGATATTTGAACTTCAATATCTTCTCCAGAAGCATCATCAAGAAAAGCTCTAACATCTTTAGCCTCAACATCCCATCCAATTACACCGCTTATCGCCAAAACTTTTTTTTCTTTTGAAGGAATGATACACCTCCTCATTTTTTAAATTTCTGTTTCGATTAAATCGGCAACATCCTCAAAATAAGACACCTTTTATCATTAACGATTATAGTTCGTTGTTATAAGAATAATCCCTTCTGCTTCTCGAACAGCAACAAACACTCCGCCGCCGTCAGCGCACGATTGTAGATTCGTACTTTTGCGATATCGCCGTTGAAGAAGGCTGCTGGTAGACATCTCGACCAATTATATATCTTTTTCATTTCTGTTTTCTAATATATAACAATAATATTAATAGGCAAGCCGACCGCCGATAATAACAGTGTCATACAAGGCAGCGTCATACGCACTCATGCAGAACGCCCCGGCGCTCGCACCGTAATCCGCAGCACCGCCCAGCCTGACGACGCGCCAATCGGTGCCCTGATAATAATAGTCGCTTACATACGTTGCATCGGCTCCGACTGATGCTGGAAGGAAGCCCCTATCGGTATCTGCAAGCGTGATCTGATACCCATTTGCATTAGTAAGCGTGACACCGAGAGCGGTGTACCCGGTCGCGGTGTCGTCCGCCCATGCGCTGGCGTTGTTTGTGACGTAGGGGACGTTATTGTTGATGTTTATGCCGTCGTTCCACTTCCAGATGTTGCCATACCAGTTCTCGATCCCGCGGTACGTCATGTACGCATTATTCGTGTTGCCCGCTACC
>JAUVCU010000333.1 GCA_030590715.1 Lentisphaeria bacterium | reverse complement strand
AACAAGCACAGGACTAAATGATAAATTCGAGACAGGAGCTATCAAAATTGCTCTTGGCGAAGAAGCATACAAAGTGAACATCAGTAGTACTAAAGGTTCTACGGGTCACACTCTTGGTGCGGCTGGTGGTCTTGAGTCTATCGCTTGTGTAAAGGCTATCCAAAACGGAATCGTGCCTCCTACAATCAACTACACGACTCCAGATCCTGAATGTGACTTGAATTACACACCGAACAAAGCTATTAAAAAAGATATAGAAGTAGCATTGAACATCAACCTTGGGTTTGGTGGTCACAACGGTGTATTGGCATTCAAACGCTTCAACAAATAATCAAAGGGCTTATATAATGAAAATGATCGGTAATATTTTGTTTTGCAGTGGTCTTCTACTTTTAGCAGGCTGTTTTTCTCCACAACTGGCACAAGCACCTTTAGGTGAAATGGAGCAGGAGTGGGCAGGATTTATCAAAGATGCATATCCTGAATGGGAAGCGCCCAAAACACTTCCAGAAACTACTGCAACGGCAACACCTGCATTGGAATCGACTTCGTTCGAAGCTGATTATCAACAGGATGACTTTATTCCGATCGTGGAAATTGACAGCCCTTCTGAATTTTCGAGTTCAACAGGAGGAGTGAACGCTGCTCCTGCTGACCTTGAAATTATTCAAAAGGTCGATGCTGAGAAGTTTGATCTATACGTGATCAAAAAGCACGACTCCCTGTGGAGACTGGCAAACAAATACTATAATAATGGTGGTAAGTGGAAAGTAATCTTCGATGCTAACCGCGATGTTCTGAAAAGCCCACAAAGCCTGCAGCCAGGCACTGAAATTCGCATACCTCTACCTTAGTAATACAGAATTAAAACGAATATTTAGAGCTCTATATGGCCCACGAGGAAGTACACTACTTTGATGGTTTAGATATTGGTAAGGCTTTACTTGCCGATAATCTAAACCTCAACCTCAGAAAGATTGAAGAAAAACTATCTGTAAAACTCGTATCCAGAGATAACTGGGTCAAAGTTATTTCCGACCAACCAGAGAACCATAAAAAGTTTGCAGATTTCTTCAAAGAACTAATCAAAATCCGAAAGACCAGCTTCGGAGGGAAGATAGAGCAGCAGGAATTCGAACAGATCTTATTTGCTTTCGAAGAGAGCAAGGTCAACGAACTACAAAAATTTTTCTCTCGCAAGATAAAAGTAAGTCCCCGTAAAAAGAATATTGTTGCCAGAACAAAGGCACAGTTTGGCTACATAGAGATGATGTCTCAAAAGGACATTGCATTCGGTATCGGACCTGCGGGAACAGGAAAGACTTACCTTGCGATGGCGATGGCCGTTTCTGAACTACTTGCAGGCCGTCACAGCAGAATCATCCTTACACGCCCGGCAATCGAAGCCGGAGAGAATCTGGGGTTCCTTCCTGGTTCTCTCGAAGATAAAGTGATGCCATATTTAAGACCTCTTTACGATGCTCTGTATGACATGCTGGATTTCGACGAAGCAAATGCATTAATTGAAAAGAATATCATTGAGGTCGCACCGCTGGCATTTATGCGCGGACGTACTCTTAACAATGCATTTGTTATTCTGGATGAAGCTCAAAATACAACAGTACCACAAATGATGATGTTCCTGACGCGTTTGGGATTTGACTCTCACTGTGTTATTACAGGCGACCCATCACAAAGTGATTTGCCTAAGAATCAAAAATCAGGTTTAGTACATGCCCCTAAAGCTCTAGCAGGAATTGAGGAAATCGGGTTTACAAGATTCACGAGCAAAGATGTAGTAAGACATCCGCTTGTTGAAAAAATAATCAACGCCTACCAGGAATACGACAAGACCAATAAGGATTAATGACTGCTATGATATCTCTGTTCTCAAATTTTTTAAGCAAGAAAAAAACGCAACGCAAGATGGAGAAAAAGGGTTTAATAGGGTCGAGAAAGCTTAGAAAGCAGGACGAAACTCTTGCAACAGCTGCGGACAAATCTAAAACTCTAGGATTCATCATTCTCACGCTTGTATGGGTAACCTGTATCGGAATCCTCATTCTTCCCAAACAGAGAAATACTTTTGGACACCTGGTAAAAGATCAACTCGCTCCGGAAACTGTTTATGCTGCGATGAGCTTTGAATATGAGGACAAAGAAAAAACCAAGGAATTGATAGAAGAAGTTAAGAGCGAAGTTCCGCTTATATACAAAATCAATTCTAAATCAATTAATACATCCCTTAAAAGGCTGGACAATATCCTTACCGAGGTTAAAAAAAGGGTCGAATCCGAAAGTTTTCAAACAGAATACCTCCCGGAAGAAGGGTCTGAAGTTACGGATTTTGTGGCAAGTTTGCCGGCAAATTCAGTAGATGTGCTTCAGCTGCTTTCTCAACATGCTGTCAACAGCCTACGCCGTGAGCTTAAAGGGAAACTTTTTAACGGTATTTTATCTAAAGAAGAGATAAGCAAGCACACAAGCGTGCAGATGATACAGATTGCAGACACGTTAAACAGAACGCGAAGCGCCGCTGAAATATCATCATTAACAACAAAATCAAAAGCGACCAAGGCAATCAGTGAAGCTGTCTGCTCCAGCTACTCTCTTGAAAATAGAAACACCTTTTTCCCAATTATCGAAATGCTTGCGTTAGAAGTAGTCTATGGCAACCTTTTATACGATGAAAATACTACTTTAAAGAAGCGCGCAGAGAAAAGCCTGCTTGTGGAACCTGCAATTGTCGAGATAAAAAAAGGACAGATTATCATAAGTAAAGGTGATAAGGTACAAATAAAGGATAT
>JAUVCU010000071.1 GCA_030590715.1 Lentisphaeria bacterium | reverse complement strand
AGCTGCTCATCATTTTTAATTGTAGTTGCAACTTCATAACCATCCATTGCCGGCATCCTTATATCGGTAAGAACGATATCCGGTTTATACTGACGAATTAACTCAAGTGCGACGGCCCCATTTTCAGCTTCAAAAATTGTAAACGGGTACGATTTGAGAAACATTTTCAGAAGGGTCCGGTTATAATCGACATCATCAGCGATGACTATTGTAGCTGGTTCAAATGACACTGACTTAAGGAAGATCTCCGATGTTTTCTCTCTATCAGGCTGAGCAGCGGCAACTTCAACCTGGTGGAGGTTTATATTGAATTTAGTACCCTGCCCTTGTTCACTTTCAACAGTAATATTACCATTCATCATTTCTATGAGGTTAGTGGTAATGGCTAGACCAAGGCCGGTACCGCCATATTAGTCATTTATCTGACCTTTCACCTGTTCAAATGCTTTAAATATTTTTTCCTGTTGATCCTTTGGTATACCGATCCCCGTATCTGCAACAGAAAAGACAAGATCGAGGTGGCTACGTATTTCACCGTAGAATACAGATGAAACGGAAAGCTTAATATGGCCGGAACGGGTAAATTTGATCGCATTTCCTATAAGGTTTACCAGAATCTGCCGCAGTCGTCCTTCATCAAGTATCAACATTTTCGGGACATTATCACCAATTTCGATAATCAGTTCGAGCCCTTTTTCATTAATCTTGTTGGAAAAGATCAGTTCCATTTCGTAAAAAAGATCGTGAGGGTTTACCAGAGAATGCTGAAGTTCCATTTTCCCCGCTTCAATTTTAGACAAGTCCAAAATATCGTTAATCAGATTAAGCAGGAGCCGTCCTCCAGTCCTGATATTTTTTACGTAGGTCTGCTGCTGAAACGATAACTCTGTTTCCGCTAAAATTTCAGAGAACCCGATAACAGCATTCATCGGAGTTCGTATTTCATGGCTCATAATTGCAAGGAATTCACTTTTAGCCATATTTGCTGCTTCTGCAGACTCTTTTGCTTTGGTCAGTTGAGCATTTGCTTCATCAGCAATTTCTTCGGCTTTTTTCCGTTCAACAACTTCTTTTGTCAGCCTGCTATTTGTATATACGAAAAATGAAACAACGCCTCCGGCAATGATTGTAACTCCTCCGGCCCATAATGTTAGAAACAGCCAGTCAACCTCTCTTTCAACCCGATAATTGGTCCATGAAGAGATGATCTGCCGTTTTTCTGTTTTAGGAATAGAGGCCAGCTGTTTGTTTAAAATAGTTACAAGTTCGGGCCAGTCTTTACGTACAGCGAGATGAAGCTCAAAACGGTATTCCGAATAACCCGATATTTTCACATTATCTATCCCCAGCCTGCGGATATTATAGTTTATCGATGTCACGTTCCCCACGAAAGCATCTGCTTTACCACGGGAAACAGCCCTAATAGCCTCTTCGAGAGTTTTTATCGTGAGAAATTTCTTATGCGGATAATCACGCTGTAGCAGCTCTTCTGCATAATATCCTTCAATGACAGCTATCGTCCCCATGATTTCGTCGATATCCTCATATAGCGGAGAATCTTCTTCTGATAATATAACCAGCGGTCTTTCAACATATGGCTCTGTGAAATTCAGATATTCCATCCGCTCCGGAGTCTTAACCACACACGGAAGTACATCAATCTCTCCCGCCTTCGCTTTTTCAATGACTTGGGCCCATGTAAGGCCGGAAACGTGTTTCATTTCGATATCAAGATCGTCATTTATTGTGCGCACAAAGTCAGCGGCGATTCCGCGGTAGTTTTCTCCAAGTTCCAGAAATTCAAAAGGAGGCCACAAGGGGTCAACGCCCAGACGGATCTGTTTGTGGGCCTTAAGCCATTTTTGTTCTTGAGATGTCAGGATGTTCGCGGGTCTAAAGAACTCTTCTCGGGTCAGGCCAGACCACTTTTTGATAATATTATTTTTTCTTTCCTGCGGCATTTCATTCAAAGCCTTATTAATAATGCTGACCAACTCCGGCCAGTCCTTACGGATCGAGTAGACAAGTTCAAGCGGGTGGTCGTCAAACCACCAACCGATTGCTACTACTTTTGCGAAGCTTTTAGCATACGTCCCATAAATCTGGGAGGAGATGATGCAGGCATCACCTTTACCCTCGACCACTAACTTTACAGCCTTAAGCTCTGATTCAGCTCCAACAGCCCTAATACCGGTAAGGCTATCCAATACCTTTTTGTTAAATGCGTTGCCTTTCTGGTAGAAAATCTGTTTCCCGTTAAGGTCCTCCGGAGCATCAACCTTTATACTGTCCCCCATACGTACAAGTAGTATCGGGTATTCTGTGAGATAGGGTTTGGAGAAAAGAAAGTGCTTTCTCCTTGAATCAATAACTGCCGAGTCCATCAAACCATCAATTCGCCCGGCTTCTGCATCTTCAACAATATCTGCCCAGCTCCCTATTTTTATCTTAATACTCAGACCAGTTACTTTTTTTATGTAGTCGAGGTAATCCACGTCAATACCAGCCAAACTTCCATCACCCTTTCTAACAACATTGGGAGCCCAGGTTTCATCGGTACCTAAAGTAATTTCCGAATGTGCTGCAAGCCAGACTTTTTCCTTATGGGACAATTTAACCTGACGTGTGTTCTCATTGAAGACCCACTTACGAGTTATTTCGTCATACTCTTTATTAGAAACAGCATCCATCCCTTTCTCTAAAATAGAGATCAGTTCCGGGTGTTGTTTTTGCGCAGCCAGACGCATAGGGGAGACAGGGAATTCTCTGCGGTTTGTGGCGGCTACCGCATGTAGATTTACAATGAAGTTTTTCTTAATCAGATATTCTCCAACAGCCTGCATTAGTAATGCGGCATCAGACTCACCTGTGGCGACAGACTGTAAAGTCTCTAACGAGGTGGACTTTCTGATAATTGTAATGTCTGGATAATTACGCTCAAGCTCCTCCTCAACCATGAACCCTCTGACAACTGCAACCTTTTTCCCACGTAATTCATTAACACTCCCGACTCTCGTAACTCCTTTGCGCATAAAAACAGCTGTCCCCGATTCGGCGTACGGCTTTGTAAAACTCATAAACAGGGAGCGTTTGGGAGTTTGAGCAACGCTTTGTAACAGGTCTATTTTTTTTTCTTTGAACAGAGAAGTCAACTGTTCCCATGTATACCCATTCACCCAATCGACCTTCAAGCCAACTTTTTCTGCGACAAGGTTCACATAATCAATGGAGAATCCGGCAGGGAATCCATCCTTCATAAAATCAAAAGGAGGCCAGTCAAGTTCATTCGACACACGGATAACGGGATGATCTTGTAGCCATTGCCTTTCAGTATCGGAAAGTATTATTGATTTAGACTGCCCCATCAGCACATGGGATACCCCCATCATCAGATATACAGCTACAAACAAGAGTAATCTTTTGAGCATATAACCACCTATTCTTTCGGTAACAGCTTTTATGCCTAAGTATATATAAACAAATTGTATAACAGTGCGCCTACAATAGTCAACCGAGGAAGATGCCGATAAATAAAAGGCCGCTCCAGGTAGAAAACAGACAAGTAAAATGAAGTAGCAGGTCTATGTGTAGAATCAATATGAGCTTAGTTCTTAGAGTGAATATCATTGAGCAATTTAAGAATCGACTCGTATGCAAAATCATCTGAGAGTCTCTTCATCCGTTTAGCAATATAAGGATGTTCGACAGATATCTCATTTGTTATTGTTGTTATCGTCTGAGCATGACCACACTCCAAAGCTCCACGGAGCTCTGAAATGGTATTTTCAGAAAGACCGGTAAGGTCTTCATCTAATTTAGCAAGGTCTGTCTGTGTGTCTTCCGGATCTACGGTTTCAAGGTTTTCTGCAATGGTATGAGGAAGGTATTTCATCAACTCAGACACAAGTTCACGTTGGGATACAGGCTTCTGTAACAACGCATCACAGATACCTGACAATTCGACCTCTTCCTTATACATGAGAGAGGCAGAAATCGCTATAATCGGTATGTCTTTATATCTATTGTCCGTTTTTAGAATTTCTGTAGCCTCTTTACCATCCATTACCGGCATCTTTATGTCCATAAGGATCAAATCCGGAGTCTTAGCATGAACCAGCTCTATAGCTTCTTTCCCGTTTTGAGCTTTAGTAAATGAGAAATCCCATTCATCGAGGAAGGACTCCAGCAGTTCACGGTTGTGAGGGACATCGTCAACAATCTCAATCAATGCCGGTTCAAACGTTAAGTTTGCACTATTGTACATTTTCTCATCATTATTTATACTGTCAATACATACCGTTTTCTCAATATCGTATAAGGTCACAAAAACTTTGGTTCCGTGCCCGACTGCACTTGCAATTGATATTGTCCCGTTCATCATTTCGACAAAACGCTTGGTAACAGTCAAACCAAGCCCGGTCCCCTGCTGTTGCATTACAGACCTGTTCACCTGAATAAACGGTTCAAACACTGATTCCAGATATTCATCAGGGATTCCGATACCGGTATCTTCTACGCAAATATTGATCTCATAACTGCTGTCATTTATTCTGTCAGTATGGCAACATCTGACGCTAATCTTCACACTCCCCGTTTGCGTAAACTTCTCTGCATTACTGACAAGATGGTTGAGAACCTGAGTCAGTTTGTTTTCGTCAATCAGAAGAGCAGCTGGTACCGAGTCCATAAGTGAATATGAAAATTTGACCCCTTTGTTCTCAAACGAAGGAGAAAAAACTGAATGGATCTCGTGAATAAGTCTTTTTAATGACACAGACGTCGGTCTGTTTTCCATCTTTCCTGTTTCCATTTTTGTCAGGTCGAGTATGTCATTAACAAGATTCAGTAGAGAATGGCCTGCTTTTGATATTGAATCGACCCAACCCTGAGACTGCGGTTCTGTTACTTTTATCTTCATAATATCTGAAAAACCGATAATTGCATTAAGAGGTGTACGTAGCTCATGAGTCATATTAGCCAGAAATTGATCTTTTGCATAGTTTGCTGCCTCTGCTGCAGCCTTGGCTTCCTGCAGTTCTACTTGAGCCTTTTTATTGGCAGTTATATCATTAATAAAACCTTCAAGCGCTATCAACATATTGTCACTATCATATACTCCCTGCCCCCGTTCCCACATCCATTTTTCTTCTCCATCCTTGTTCTTCAGTCTGTATGTCAGTTCATACCCCCCGTGGTTTCGAACAGCAGTTTGTATATTATCACAAACGACCTTACGGTCATCATCATTGATAAGATAAACATAGCTTATATACTTATTATCAAAAAGGTATAGCGGTTTATAGCCGGTAATATCAAAACAACCATCACTGATGAACTTCATAGTCCAATGCTCATCGTTCAAACGTCGATAAGCCATACCCGGCAAATTGCGAACAAGAGCATGCATTGCCCTTTTGCTCTCCACTAGATCCGCCGTTCTCTCCCTAACCTGATGTTCAAGATTCTCATTTGCCAGCTTTACCTTTTGTTCCGCACTCAGTCTTTGTTCGGCCATCTTTTCAAGTGAGCGGGCAAGTTCGGCAATCTCATCACTCCCGGTAACTCCGGTGTCAATTGGAAGGCCGCTACCTATTCCCACTAATTTTGTCGCTTCAATAAGGTAATTTATTCTTCTGGTCAGTTTAAGGTGAAAAAACATCCACAACAATAAAGTGAATATAGTTATCACTATCGTTATATGTAAAGCCTGCTTAATAAGCCTGCGCCAAACGAACTGTTTTTCGTGGCACATATCTGCATTGACCCTTAAAAACCCAGTTTTCTTTAACCTAAGATCACCTTCAGACCTTTCCAGCTTGACAGGAAACACACCGAACAAAGTATACCGGTCATCAGACATAAACAGTGAGCCGGTCATTGTCTTCTTGACGATACTTACTTCTTTAAGAATCTTCCGCTCTTTTTCATCAACTCCAAACATGTTCCCTATTTCAGCGCGGTTGATAGACATGATGATCTCGCCCTTATGATCCACGACCTGAAGCTTCTTTATATACGAACGACAGCCTGCAGAAACCAATAGTTCCTGTGCCCAATTCCTGTTGAATTCAGAAAAGGCGTGTTCTAGATCTTCCTGAAGGTGATTCATTGTAAGGTTATAGTTTGTGAAAAATTCCTTTTCAACCCTGTGAATCATAAGGTAACCGTTGTAAAGCCCTCCCCATATACTCATGACAAAGGAGAAAATAAACAGCGCCAACGGTACAGAATATTTGATTGATATCCGCATAAAATTAAGTATTATTAGTCCTTTTCTACATTTACATTTTCCAGAAGGGCCGAGTCGGTAAAGTCACCACCTTCGGGCTTTCGAAATAAAAGATCGGTCTGCAGCATCACTTCTGTCAATTTGATTATTAACTTATCAAGTTCAGGATGCGCCCCTCCAAGCATTGCTTTATTCTTATCAAGATCAGGAAGTATGAGCCCGTCATAACTTGCCAGCACATCTTCCGCCGACAACTTCATACGTGGTGTCATTAATTTTGCGGCATGTTCGGGTCTGTTCTTCAAGTAATCCAATGCTTTGAACCATCCGTTAAATAGAGTGCCGAGCTTATCTGAAGAGGTCTTTAAAATATCATTTCTTACAACTAATACATCGACAATTTCTCCAGGGATCATTGTACTGTCAAATATTGAATTGGCTCCACTATTAAGGATCCGGCTTCTTGCAGGATCAAAAGAGACAACGGCATCAACCTCGCCCGACGAGAATACTTCAGTATGTTCACTCGCTTCAGAATGAACAATTTCAATATCAGATAGATTCATTCCGGCCAACTGAAGAGCCCTCATGAGGACATAAGCTCCAAGGGCTGTATTTTCAACAGCAACCTTTTTTCCTTTCAAATCGTTAAGTGTTTTTATCTCAGGTTTACTGAGAATGACATCTCCTCCGTGAGATATATCAGTAACCAGAATCACTTTAACTTCGACCCCATCCTGAGCGAGAAGAAGAACTTCATCCAGAGTCAATGCGGCAACATGTATAGTACCGTTTCTAAACGCGCGTATCACCTGTGTTGTGGAGGTAAATTCGACCAGTCTGACGATACTATTATAAAATCCAAGCTCCCGGGCAAGATACAGCGGCTCGTAGCCGGGCCAGACATTTGTTCCAACCATAAGAACTGAAGGTGATTTCCCATGCCCATTTTCAGGTTCACTTAAGAGAAGGTTCGGGTGAGAAAGATAATAAAAGATGAATAAGATCGGAATGCACGCAATTATAATAAGGTAACGCTTTTGAATCTTTTTCATCCTGCCGCCCCATCTTTGTTCGCAATGCTGAATTTATTGACATTTGGCCTACCCCATAAAGTCGGCCAGTTATACTACACAAATTAAAGTCTATCATACTGTCTGCATTATGTGAATAGTTGGT
>JAUVCU010000138.1 GCA_030590715.1 Lentisphaeria bacterium | reverse complement strand
AGTAAAGTTAGTGGTCAATGGGACCTTTTCCCTAATCAGCAAGCTCTATTGGAAGAACAGAGCTTACTGATCGTGTGTCTACCAAGAGTCGTGAGTCGTGGTAGCTACCCAAAGGGTTGCTAGCCCTAACCAGCAAGCTCTCATTTTTTGTCCTGTTGTCCTGTAAAATATTCCAAAAAACGAAGATAATTTCTTGTTATTTCTCCATAAATATTAAATAATGGGGTTAATGATAGCCTTTGATTTTCATGCAAAAACAGGTGAATAGCATGCTCAGTATAGACACAAACTGCGAAAATGAAGTTAGAATCTTGTTATTTGACTTGGTTGTAAAATGTCCATTTGGCGGTGATTTAGAGAAATGCCCATTTTATAAAATCAGGAAACTGGCAATAGTGGAACGGCTCAAGTGGGTAGATATAATGAGCCACACTGATCGAGTCAATCTATTATTGCAGCACGATAAGTGTCAGTCCGAAATGGAGAAGGCTCTGTAAGCTGTTTGGTTAACGGTTGGTTCCTCCCAAAAAAAAAGGAGAGGACAGAGTTTCTTCTAAAAGTCAATACTTTTCTGTAAATTAGTCTTTTGACATGAGGGGAGCGCTCCCGGCCGTACGGCTTTTTTGCGGGATTAATCTATCGTGTAATTGTTATAGAAAACTCTACGGCGGGTCAGTTCCGCACCGTCGAACAGGGGATTGGCATATTCCGGTTCCCGCTCTGCGGGATTCATGGCAGTTTCGTACAGTCTTGTTTACGTGAATCCGGGCGGTAAAGAAGGATACGCTACCTTGTCGCCCGATCCTAAGTTTCTAGATGCACCTTTGAATCTGCCGCCGGAATCAGGCTCTCTGTCCTGAGCCGCGTTCTGGGGCAGCAGCATTGCGCCACTGCGAACCGGCTGCCCTTACATAGCCGCCTCCGCCTCTTCACTGATTACTTCCGGTGCTTCAACTTGACCGATGCCGATAGCGTATCCTATTTGTTTTTAATGTATTCTGCCAGTTCTGTAATTGCCGATTTCTCCTTGAGGAGCAGGTTTGCCTCGTCCGGTATTTCAGACAGGTCGTACTTGCTCCATTTTAACGTTAATGTTTTGATCATGGTCTGATGGTAGGCAATATTATCCTCGGATGAAACGGTATGGTTGGTATCCAGCCACACTTCCGGCAGGTATATTCTCTGCTCATTTATCAGCCTGCGCATAATCTTCAGCAGTTTCTTCGCCGTGGCAATGCGCGAATGCCCGTCGCGGTTTAAGACCTGCTGGTAATAGCTGTAGAGGGTATGCGCCGCATCAATACCTATTTCCCGCAGAGACTTCTGAAGGGTTGTCCCCACATGCATTGCAGCCTGCATAAGATAATCTTTAAGTATATGGTTACAGTCGTACGGAAGAACTCCCCGGGAAGGCTCCTTATCTTTTCCCCCTGTCTGTTTGGTTCTCGGGACCACTCCGGCATATGAGAGCAGATTTGGTGTCGGAAGCCAATGCACCGGGTTCCCCAGTTCCGCAACAATGTGGCTGGCAAGCACGACTCCAACTCCGGGTATTGAGGTGATATAGAATGCAGGAGTCTGAACAAGGTAACGGGCCATTTCACTTTCTTCCAAAGATATAGCCTTCTGTACCTGCCGCAGCATCTCGACCTTTGATCCCAAGCTTTTCTGGCGGTATTGGGTCAATTCAGGCGGTGCTCCGAGTACTGTTGATGCAAAATGCTTAAGCTTGGCAGCTTTCTCTTCCGGCTTGTTGACTCTCTGTTTACGGTAGTTTCGAACCAGTGTCTCAAGTCGCATCCGCTTTATTTTTATGGGAGAGAAGCCCTCTTCCATAAGCCATAAACACGCGTCGGAGAATGGCACAAGCCCACTATCTCCTTCTGAGAGAAAACCCGGAAACAGCAGGTCAACTGAGTCATGAATTCTATTCTTAAATGCCGTTTCCGTTATGACAAGTTTACGCCTCGCCCGGGCTGCCTGCTTGAGATTTGAATAGAGCCGGTCAAATTGTTCAACCATGACAGCGCGCCTGTTGATTGCGGCTCCGGCTATCCCCGTGAGATCAATGGTGTCCGAGCTCGCACGTAAAGTGTCTCTGTATTTTTTTGCCTCACACGGATTGACTCTCGCCCAAATAAATTTATTCATTCTGGAGGCATGAATGAAGTTAACGAGATAAGAAGGAGGCTCTTCTGAGACGATCAGTACATGTTGTTTCTTAATGTGGTAGCGCTTGATTATTTTATCGATTCTGTGGTGGAAGTATTCCAGCCCCTCCGGCGTGTTATAAACAGTCAACGGCTTGTTGAGTAGAAGCTGCCCTGAACCGCGGCAAAACTGTACCGTGTGGGACTTCTTCGCGTAGTCAAGCGGCACAACAAGGACTTTATCCAGTGATGGTGCATCCGTGAAAAAATCCTGGACAGATTGACTTCTGGCGGGAAAGATGTTCTTTTTCATTGTGTGGCCTCCATTTATGACTATTCGTTTGAACATAGCGTATGTTGCCCGGCCATTGTGGCGCGGCGAACAACATGATGCTCGAAAAACTGTCGACGGACAATTTTTCAGTCAGGAGGGCACACCTTTTTTTTTACTTTTTCAGCCTGTTTTTTTGCTTTAAAACTCTTCATAATTACAAATATCATCTTTGATGCAGCTTCGCTGAGCTATGCCCTCCGGGCTCCACTCAGCAGCATCAAAAGCTCCTATTCAAATGGTACAAGGGCTTACATGAGGGATGAACTTCTAGCGGATCGAACGATTATAAAAGTATAGGCATTTGATTTTAGGTTCTGCCGGAGGTGGTTTATGTACAAGAATCGAGTGAAGGTAAGTCTGGAAACGTTGAGCCGCAGTCACAAAGGGGCTCGTTACATGATTACGAATCGGGTGATTGGGGGCTCATTTATTTTCGGAGACGTTGAAAAACAAAAGTTTCTGGATTTGATATTTGAGGGAATGAAGCGTCATTCGTACAGGCTAGTTGACTATGTACTGATGGATAATCACTATCACTGTATTATTGAGATTGATCAGATCGAGGAGTTGAGCCGGGATGAGGTGTTAAGACGCTGGAATCTTACTCAACGGACAAAAGAGCCGCGCCTCCCAACAGGTGAGGAATTTGAGTCTTTTAACAAGAAGATCCACGATATCAGTTTTGTTGTTGGCAATTTTGAGCAGCGGTTTGTTCAATGGTACAACAAAAAAATGAGGAGAAATGGAAGCCTGTTCAACAGATTTGACTCTGTGATTATAGAAGACGGCCGTGCTTTAGCGTTTATAATGGCATATATCACTATGAATCCTGTTCGGGCGGGACTGGTTACTGATCCTGCAGAGTATCACTGGAGCGGGTATACCTACCGTTTGGCTAACGGCAAACTCGATCCGCATGATGAGTCTCTGGTTGTCAGTCTGTACAATTCACTTAACCTTCCTCAACAGATTTTGAAATTACCTGTCAAAAGGCAATTATCCTTATTGTGGAAATATTTCAGGTTGAGGCTGTTGCGATGCAGTCCGAAAGAATCACGGTATAAGAAATATCCACATGATATTGCCCATACGCTTGGTGAGAAAATCGATAAGGAAGGCGGGGTTATTGATATTGATAATGCCCGGCATTTTATGCTGAAGGTCAGGTTTGCAACAAAAGGAATTGCAATCGGCTCTGAATTATTTGTTGAGAACGTCCTCTCTAGCTGTGGACGAGTTCTCGGATACAAACGGGAACATCATGCAAATGATTCTCATATCTGGGATCAGGTACACACGCTGAAGAAGCACCGAAAGTTATACGCTTAGTAGCCTATTAAGCAATCACTTACTTACTCCCACAGATAAATTGTGACGGTACGATTCTTGAGGTAAATGCATTAGTCTTTAGTCCTAAATAGTTTATAGGGAATTGGATGGTGTTTATTATTCATTGTTGTCATTCTGATGATTCCATTTATGGCTATATTCTTTCTCCCGATTGCTGTTGTCGGAGGAACTATGCTCTATAACGAAGCCCTGGATGATAAAAAGAAAATTGAAGCTTAGATTTCTCTAATTATTTCGTTACCTAAATTTTCTGTTTAATCATATTAAAAGTCAATCTTGAAAATTCACCTATTTAATTTAATATTTGACTCGTTTAACCTGCTTTATACTTTTGGGTGAATAAAGTGTAAGGTGTATTTTGTTACAATAGATTTTATAAGGGAAATTATAATTTAAATATGAAAAAGAAGAGCTTTAAAACTTACATCATTATTCCATTTTCTCTGCTGTTTTTAAATGCGGTAGAAGAAGTAGCCATGTACAAACTGAATGTGATTATTCCGCCGGAAAATGTCCACTTTAAAGTTATTGCCAGTATCGTTTTATTTTCTGTGGCGTTATCTATTTTGGCCGGGCTGATTATACCACACATAGAAAGTATGATGGAGGGAACGCATAAGGTGAGCAAAGGGCAGGCCGGGAATCTTGGTGGAACGGTAATGGTTGTTTTAGCTTCGCTCTGTATTGTTTATTATATTTACTATTACATTTACGGGCTCAATGCTCCGGAAATGCTTCTGCCTCTCGAATGGAGGTAATAATAAAAAAGGCAACTCATTCCGGGTGCCTTTTTGTTTGCCTGGTTAAACCAGCCAACCCGGTTGCTTGAAAGATGGCAAAGACCCCCGGTCCGAAGGGAAGTCAATCCGAATCGCAACGGCGTCACTGGTAACGGTGGGGTCTGAGGAAGTAAATGGTACATAGCGAAAGCGAACCTGTTTCGGCACACGTAGAGGGTAAGGATGCGAAATAGATAGAAGCCCGATACTCGGATGTACAGTATGTGTGTTTGAGGATGGAATCATTTACAGGGACTGGTGCATTAACTATAATGCGGCGTGAAATCTGGAGTGCTATTTAGGGCTTGCTGAATAAATCCTAAATTCAGCGAGTCATATTCGGACTGTTTTTTGAGTCAAACAAATGGGAAAAAAGTAATACAGCGGTTCCACGTGAAACAGATGGCGTACCATATGAGCCAAATCATTCAGGATACATACTAGGCAACAAAAAAGCAGCTTCAGCCACCGTTCAAGATTCATCACGATGAATGAAATGGAAATCGCAGTCTTTGTGGTTGCTACGAGTTTGGTCATAACTAGCCCGAGTCCGAATCGACGTTTACCTTGTCCTAATTCTCCTTCGACAGGAATGCGAACAATCCCATTTTGACAGTACTGGAACTTAAACGCTTTCAATTCTTCTCTATTTGTTTCAGTTTCTTTCTTTGGTCTTCCTAATGGAGGCCCAGAAAGCCGTATGCCGCGTTCTTTGCAGTATGCTCTGTTCGGGTGGTTCACATAGAT
>JAUVCU010000092.1 GCA_030590715.1 Lentisphaeria bacterium | reverse complement strand
ATGACACCTGCACAGGGTGCTGAAATGGTTAACGAGCTTAAAACTCTAGTTGCTGGAGTCGATGCAGAAGTTGTTATCTGTCCTCCTGCTACAACTATTGCTGCTGTTGTTGAAGCTGCAAAGGGATCAAATATTCAGGTTGGAGCACAGAATATTGCTTGGGCTGAGTCTGGTGCTTTTACTGGTGAGCTTTCTGCTACTATGCTTAAAGAGCTAAACATCACTTGGATCGTTACTGGTCACTCTGAGCGTCGTCAGTACTTCGCTGAGACTGATGCAACAGTTAATGCGCGTACTCGTACTGCTCTTGATGCTGGATTCAAGGTTATGGTTTGTATTGGTGAGACTAAAGAAGAGCGTGAAGATAATGTTACTAACGCTGTTTGTGATATTCAGATTAAGCGCGGTCTTAAAGGATTTACTGCTGCAGATATGGAAAACATTGTTGTTGCATACGAGCCAGTATGGGCGATTGGAACTGGATTGGTTGCTACTCCTGAAATGGCGCAAGATACTCACGCTGCTGTTCGTGCTTCTCTTACTGAAGTCTTCGGTGCTGAAGTTGCTGACAAAGTTCGCATTCAGTACGGTGGATCTATGAAGGGTGCTAACTCTAAAGAGCTTGTTGGTCAAAAAGATATTGATGGCGGTCTTGTTGGTGGTGCTTCTCTGAAAGCTGCTGACTTTGCTGAACTTATCAAAAACGCTGTTTGCTAAAAAAACTCGTTTTTTGATTTCTCTCGCTCGAATATTGCGGGCGAGAGGTTATTATCATTTTGCGATAATAATAATTTAAATATTTGAAAAGTAAAAAGGAACTGTTAGATGACTGTAATTTTATATGTAGCTGTGTCAGTTGTGTCACTATTGATAATTGGACTGGTTTTAGTTCAACAATCTAAAGGTGGAGGTCTTGGCGGCGCTTTCGGCGGCGGTGGGGATTCTGTTTTTGGTGCTCAAGCTGGAAATCATTTGACTAAACTAACTGTTATTTTGACTACGGTTTTCTTTGTTCTTGTTTTACTTCTTGCTGTGCTTAGCGGTATGTCTGGAGAAGAGGCTTTAGTTGTTACTGAAGATGCTCCTGCGGAATTGCCGAATGTTGAAGCTCCTGCAGTTGATGCTGCAGAGGTTAATGCTGAAGTAGAGAAAAAGACTGAGGAAGTTGCAGGAGCTGTAAAGGCTGTAGTTGAGTCAGTTGAGTCAGTTGAGTCAGTTGAGTCAGTTGAGTCAGTTGAGTCAGTTGAGTCAGTTGATGCGGTGAAGCCAGTAGAAGGTGAAGCTGTAACTAAGTAAGCACTGTATATTTTAAAGGCTGTTCTCCTGAATTGGAGTAACAGCCTTTTTTTTGCTTTTTCGCGATGTCCCCTTTTCTCTATGCATAGTTGACATTTAGTTTTGGGAAAGCTACTTTATTTGTGAATAGTATAGGATGTTATTATTAATAATTTTTGGGAGGTCTTTCTTATGAAGAAGATCATGATGGGGATGTTATGCGGGGTTGCTCTGAGTTCTAGTTCTTTTGCTCAGGATTTCTTGAATAAAGTTAAGCTTGATGTGAAAACAGTAAATGCACCGGAATTTGAATTGGATGTTCCTGATTTTGATAAAGATACGAACAATGTCAACAGACGATGGCTTCGTGTTAAGTATCTTTTCAATACTGATGAGGCTAAGGATCCGGCTGGAGATATTAAGTGGGTTGATGATGTGACTGTTAAAACTGAAGTTTTAATTCCATCTAAATCAAAAGGTAAGAAATCCGTTGCTCTTTTGGTGGGTGACACTACGTATGCAGGGATTAAACGTGACGGAGGGAAGCATCAGGGACGCATGTTCATCGCTCCATATTTTTTCGATAGATATATGAGGCCTGCTGATAGTTCAATCGCTGATAGCGATGTTAAAGATTTTAAAGTGGCTGTTAGCTTTTCTACTTCCACTGCAGAACTGGGACAAGTTTACCTTCATGATGGAAGAGTGGTTACATCGGAAGACAAAAATTTCAATTCTGTAAAAAGATATTGGATGCAATGTCGTTCTGCAAGCTCAGATATGGTTCAAGTTTACGAAGGCACTGTTTTCTCAGCAGATAAAACACCTTGGGCATATATTAATTCAGATTCATATGAGTACATAAAAGTTCTGAAGGATAAGTAGTGAATAAAAGAGAAACAATATTAGCTGTTGATATAGGAAGTGACAGCATAAAAATTGCTGAGTTTTCTTATATTGGTGAAAGTGTTGTTTTGCAGCAGTTCGCTTATTCCGAGAGCAGTCTGTATGGTCATGACCCTTTGACTGTTCTCGCTTTTGAACTGCATAAGATCGCCTCTAGTGATGAGTTTACTGCACGTAAGGTTCATGTTTCAATATCTGGCCAGTCGGCATTTGTTCGGTTTGTTAAATTACCGCCGGTCGGCGATGACCCTGTTAGAGTTAAGCAGATTGTCGAGTTTGAAGCGAGGAATCATGTTCCATTTCCAATGGATGAAGTGGTTTGGGATTATCAGCTTATAAGCAGCGAGGATAGTTCCGAAATCGACGCCGTGTTTGTCGTTGTGAAAAACGAAGAAGTAGACAGGATTTCAGAAGTGGTGCGGTCGTGCGGGTTTGAACTTTCTCTCGTCGAAATATCGCCAACGGCATCTTATAATATTGCATGTGCAAGTGGTGTGAGTAGTGGCGAGTGCACTATGCTTCTTAATATCGGAGCTCGTTGTTCTACATTAACATTTCTGGATAAGGGGCGTTTCTTTGTTCGTACAATAAATGTTGCTGGTAATACAATTACTCAGCAGATAAGTAAAGAATTTGGTATTCCTATTGCCGATGCAGAAGAAATGAAACGTCGGCATGGTTTTGTTGCATTGGGTGGTGCTTTTGAAGAGCCCGAATCAGAAGTCGCAGCAACGGTGTCAAAGATTGTTCGAAATGTAATGACACGTCTTCATGGAGAGATAAATCGTTCTATAAACGTGTATCGTTCTCAGCAGAAGGGAAGACATCCTTCGAAATTGTTGCTTTCTGGCGGTAGTTCTGTTATGGCCTATACTCCACGCTTTTTTAATGAGAAATTAAAAGTAAATGTTGATTATTTTAATCCATTTTCAGGTATTGCTCTTTCAGATAAAGTAGATAAAGAAAAACTTGCTGAGATAGCTCATCTTTATGCAGATGTTATTGGCTTGGGGTTGCGTAATCATACAACTTGTCCCGTTGAAATTACTCTTTTGCCGGATTCCGTTCGAAAGTATAATGACCTTAAGCGCAAGCTTCCTCTCTTGTATGCAAGTGCATTTTCCCTGTTGTTGTGTCTGGGGATTGTTTATTGGGGGATCTGGCACCAATTGAAACTTGAAAAAAGATATGTTCTTGAGTCTAAGGCGGCTATTGATTCGACTCAAACGTTTGCCGATGGTATAGGTGACATTAGTGATAAGGTGGATAAGATCCGCGAGAAGTGTGGTGCGGTAAAGGATGTTTTATCAAAACGTGGCCGTTGGTTACAGGTCGTCTCAAAATTACAGGAGCTTCAACCGGAGCAGATGTGGTTTACGGAGATACGTAAAGCTGGCCGACCTGGAGGAGCTCGTAAACCTCAATCTAGAGGATTGCTTTTTAACAATAACGCTACTGTTAATCGCGTTGAAGATTTGGGCGATTCTGTAAATCATATCGTGGTTTCTGGTTATACATTTGATCCTGGTGATTTGGATGTTTTTGATCATAACTTGAATCAGGAGTTTATGCAGGGCACTCGCTCTGGGGACAAGTCCGTGTTTAGCGGAGGTGAAAATCGTAGGGGGGCAAGAACTCTTGATACATCTCTGGTTAATTTAAAAAATCTTAAAGTTCAGTATTTCAAGATCAGAATAAAACTGAATGAACCTATCTAGTCAGGAAATACAAAGAATGGAATTCCTAAAGAAAAATACCCTTTTGTCTGTTGTTCTCATCGTAACTGTTGTTGCTTCTATGGGTTTGATTGTTTTTGTTTTTAAAACAAAAAGTCAGATGTTGGAGTTTCAAGGTGAAAGAGGTCGCAATGCGGATCTGATTCTAAGCCTTAATAAAAATCCAATTTCTCCGACGGCTGAGAACCTTCAGTTGCTTCAGACTCGATATTCTGAGTTAAATAGTGCTTTAACTTCTTCGTTAAGGCAATTCGGAGCTCCATTGAGGAACTCTTTTGTGGAGATTGCCAAGGCTTTAGCATTCGAGACAGATTCTCGATTTGTTGAGTTGAAAAGAAAGTCGGCTGCAAAAGATTTTGAAGCATTGGTTTCTTTTGTATCTGTGGGTTCCAAAGCGGATAAGGCGAAGTTTCTGGAAGTATTTGGAGAAAGTGACGAAAGCAATACGTTTGAAGTATCAGCTTTTGCTCGTGTTCTGGAGGCTGATCTTTATTCAGATTTTACTGAGTTTTATAAAACGAGCAAAGAAACTTCGGATATGTACATCCTGTCGAGCTTTCTGCAAAAAAAAGCTAATCGTGTTAAAAGTATTAGCCCTGGGTCTTTATATGAAAAGGTCAAGTTGGCTTTTTGGAAAGGCCTTGAGGTTAAAGATGAGTCTGGATTGAATACCGTTCTTGAGCCGGTTGGTGATGTCGATTCCTGGATTCTTAACGCTTTTGGGGTTTCGCTTGTTATGGATAATATACCACGTAAAAGTAAAAAATACCTTGCGCGCTATCAGAATAATCTTATCACGTATTTGGATGAGGTTTATGTGTTGAATGATGCAAAGCATTTTTCTTTTGGAGAGTTTCTTGAGAAGGATCGAACAGGTTCTTTTCCCGATGTTAATCACATACCTCACATCGTAAGGTTTATGCGTGGTGTTGCTGGTTTTATTGTCATTTTGAAAGAGGAAGATGTGTTCTCTATTAATTCAATAAAGCGTGTTGGAGATATCGAAGGAAAATTGGATGATAGTAAGGAGTTTACCTCTTATCGGTTTGAAATTTCCTTTACGTCTTCAATTCAGTCTGTTCGCAATACCTTGAATCGAATTGAAATGTCACAACATGATGGTCATACTTTTGTTGTTGATGATTTGAAATTGGTAAAGACTGTTGATGGTGTGTCCGGGTTTAATCAGCGCTTGAACCAGTTGAAAGAGCAGGATGATAGACAAGCTCAGGTTTATACAAAAAAAGGACTAAAAGATCCTCGTAAGCTAAATGCTAAGTTTTTATACGGGGCAACACTTCTCGGTAACGACCGTGTTACTGTCACTATGGTTTTATCAAATGTTGTATACCGTAACAACGAATTTGTTCAGAAATAAAGGTAGGTGAATATTTTGTCTTACATCAAAAAAAATTACGAAAAAGTACTTCTAAGTGTAATGCTTATTGTCTTTGTTTTGTCGCTTGTCTGGCTTTTATCTATCTTTAAACCCGTAGATGAAAATGCCTTTATACGGGCTCAAGGAGCTACTGTCGATGAACGTGAATTGCCTGGAGGGGCTAAATATCAGATTGACCTTGATGGTCAATATGTCGCATTAACGGCATTAACGGCATTGGAAGGTGGTGGTATTGTCAGGTCTGAGCTTATGTCACCTGTTGTTAAATCGCTCTGTATTAATATTGATCATGAAACAGGTAAGGAGTGTGGCTTTTTGATCGACAGGCATTTTTTTACTGATGGCACATTTTGTCCTCATTGTAACAGTATTCTTTTTGAGCCGAAAGTCACCGCGACTGAAGATGTTGATTCTGATTTGGATGGGATTCCGGATCAGTACGAGATTGATAATGGATTAAATGCTGCAAGTGCTGATGATGCATTGGATGATGCTGATCGTGATGGTTTCTCTAATATCGTTGAATATACTGGTGACATTGGTGGGGTTAATCTAGGTCAAAGGTTTGATGTTGCTAATCCGAAATCCAGACCGCCGCTGGCATATCGCGTTTATCTGGAAGGGATCAACCAATCAAAAATGAATTTACTGGTAAAGACTGTTGACGCTTATGGTGATGACAAAAGCAAATGGTCGGTATATGTGAACTATACGCACCGTGGACGTGCAAAGTCAGAATATATTGGAATTGGAAACATTCTGCGAATTGGAGAGGATGAGCTGGAAGTGCTTGATATTGTTTCGAATATAACTATGGAGTTCAATGCAAGTATTAATCGTGAAGTTAAAGTCGATAGGTCAACTATATTATTCAGTTCCTTAGTATATGGGAAAATAATTGCAACAGCGATGGAGGAAGTATTTGAACCTATCAAACGTGGTGTTATTGTTGACGGTTTGAGTGGAAAAAAAACCGAGATAAAAGTTGGAGATAAGCTGACTCTGGGGGACGATCATGTCGGATATGAAGATTATTTCATTGTACGATTTGATGACAAAAGGCATTTTGTAGAACTACTTAAAGGGGACGAAGACAAGTCATATAAGGTGTATGCCAAAC
>JAUVCU010000171.1 GCA_030590715.1 Lentisphaeria bacterium | reverse complement strand
CTTAGATCGTATCAGGCTTGATGATACCTAGCTCTTTAAGGATCTCGATAGCTTCTTTTTTAGGAGCGTCGCCCCAAAGGTTGTCAAGATCATACATTTCACGAGCTTCTTCAGAGAAAACGTGAACAACAACCATACCGTAATCCATAAGGATCCATCCACTTTGAACTTTACCTTCAACATGTGTTGGGCGGATATCATATTTATTTCTTAGCTCACGTCCGATGTGCTCTGTTACCGCCTTGATGTGAGGCTGAGAACTTGCACTTGCAATTACAAAGTAATCCGCGATGAACGAAAGGTCTGTAACTTGAAGCTGCACAACGTTTTCAGCTTTACGGTCATCCGCAACTGCTACGCAGATATCCGCCATTTCTTTAGGAGTTAACTCTTTAACTTCAGTATTATTCATATTTGTAAACTACTCCAGTTTCTATATTTTAGTCAGGTGCGTACGTCTGTGGAAACGATGTCTTGAATATTGCATCAACTACGCGCGCCATATCTTACGTCACTTTTCATTTTTTTCAGCCATAATTGTACAAATAATCTATATATTTGCACAATTAGAGCGACTTACGAATATCTCTATTGTAAAACAAGTTCGGCTGAATCGGTAGGGATCCAGCAATTTTCATTATTTCCTAGCTGTATAAGCAGCCATCCATCGCGTTTCTCAAGACACTTGAATTCGGTCCCGGAATGAAGAGGAGTTGAGAATGCCGTTTGGTAGACATAGCTGCTTCCTTTATAAGCAACAACTTCATCTAGAGTAATAACGCCGACCTGTTGGGACGGCAGGTAAAAACGGATCAGTATCGAACATCCAAGAAGTATTGAAACAATTAAAAAAGAGGATGTAATACCCGATCTGATTCTACATTTCGACACAACATTCCAGAAAATAAAAATCAGAGTCAGCACATAGAAAAATACGAAAGCACATAAGCGGCTGCTTTCGGAAAGTTTAAAATGCCAGAAAAAAGCGTACTGAAGCCAATTGTGAACATCCGGCATCTCGATTTCATCAATTGCCTGAGTCCGTGAGTAAACAAGATTATGTTCAAGGTTATTATCATACGGTAGAAACTCTTTTGCCCTTAAATAATTCAGAATTGCTTTCCCGGTTTTATCGGCGAAGAAATAAGCATTTCCTGCATTATAGAGAAGTTTCCCCTTTGCCACAGGCGAGCTGACCTTTTCCGCAGCCTGTTCGAATTTCATAGCAGCGAGAGAATACAGGCGCTGTGATTCTGTAAGTTCTTGTTCAGAAACTTTCTGAGCTTCGCTAAAGTGTGCATTTGCCTGTGCGAAAAATGGTTCTGACCCTTCCGACTCAGATGCATCGCTACGTAGAGTAAGCCCGAATAGAACAAGCAGAATGAAAGCCGTTTTCTCGATCTGTCGAACGGCTGCTACTATTTTTTTGCGCAATGGTTTTATCTCCCGCTTTGATGAATTGTCCGCAGAATAAACATTTTTATTTCTAACTGCGTAAAATTCCTGGATCACGGCAAATTCATCCGTCGATCTCTTACTTACACTATTCTCGATATCAGTGAGTGTGATCGACGACTTATTAATGTTAAGCTTATCTGAAAAGTACGATTTCACGGCATTATCGATCTGCTCTTCATTCTTCAAGCCGCTCTTTTTGAACTTTTTAAACGCCCGTTTAGACCGCGTAATATGAGTACAGTTTTTTCTAGCTCTATTAATTCGCACCATGCAAACCAAAACAATAAGCAGTCCAAGCGGAGCAAAAAGAATGATCGCAAATGATTTTTTAGAGTAGATATCAACGGAGCATTTTTTATCTCTGCTATCGACATCAAGGTAATTGTACATAATCCCTGTCTCAGTTTTCTCCAAATCATTTTTTATAGTTGAACCGTCAGAAAAGTCCAGATCGTATTCGGAGAACTCTTCGTTAGGCTCAATATTAACCGGTACCGGCTCCGTCTGAACAAAGCTGTATTTACCTGTTTTAGTATCAAAATAAGGTATCTTGATAGACGGAATAAACTTTACCTTCTCGGAAGTAGGTCGGACTGACTGGACAAAAACTTTAGTCCCGTCTTTATAGACACTCGGACTTCTGAATTTCGGAATCATAAAGTTGTGCGCAAGACCTGTCTGCTTCATCAACGGCGGTAGATCAATTATTTCTGGATACGGGTGATTTTTCACGGTCAATGTCAGTGTAATCGGTGTCCCCACTTTAGCATTTTTCGGATAAACATTAATATCCAGATCGAATTTATCGATAATTCCATTAAAAAGCGGAGGAACACCTTCTTTCGGCAAAGGAAGGACTTCAAGCTCATCTTTCAAGCCAACAATTTTATAACGGTTGAATTTATCCGCACTTGCTTCCTGAGAAAAGAAATCATTATTAAAGTAACTCGGATACTGATTGTAGCTTCGTCGCCTTTTCTTTTTTTGCGGGGCATTAGGGTCTATTTTCTTTACCGAACAAGTCATTTCCAGCGGAGAAAAATCAAATATTCCGGCTCTTTTTGGAATTATTATTTTATCAAAACCGATGAAATCCCTTTTGGTGTCTAATTCGTAATTTTCCCACCTGTTACAGATCACACGTGTATTGTTGACCGGAACTCCAATAGTTGTACCTTCAAGCTTTTTACGAGGGTGGGTGAATTTGAAACTTTTGTTGTACATCAAAGGGAGTTTCAGGTCAAGACCGACAACTTCATAGAACGGTATTTCAGATCCCACAAAAACCTTAAGCGTAATCGGCTGTCCCACATATACTTTTTTTGAACTGAAATAGTTTTCAATTTTGATCTTATCGGTTTTCATCAGTTCCAAAGCGGTGATCGTTTTCGGAGCTGATTTAAGAACCTTTCCGTCAACTTTCACCGTGATTCCAGGAATCGTAAAAACACCGGGTCTAAGCGGAGTTACAGAATAGCTGTATAACCTGTTGAACGAATTTTTGTCTATGCCTAATGTTTCATCCATTTCGACAAAATATACCTTAAGGCCGGAAATCGGCTGAAACACCGGTTCTTTCTGAACGTCTGTTCCGACAAGTAGAAAAGAAACGACAATCTCCTGTTTAACAAACGCGACGGGGTTTTCAATAACCCACTCTGCCACATTATCAGCAGCGTGTAATGTTGTTCCCGTAATTGACACGAGCGTCAGAAGAGTCAGTATTATTATGTTTTTAAGCTTTTTCATTACCAGTCCGTTTTCCCTTTTTTATATTTAGGAGATTTTCCTTTTCCTTCGCGCATACTGTTATTTTCCATTTCCTCAGCCAGAATATCTTTCGGATTGTCAATTGGAGGAGGAATATCCTGACCTTCCAAGTCCGTTTCCAGTTCTCCAGATGGGTCTCCGGCTTCAGCATTGTCACTTTCCTGATCAGACTCTTCTGACTCACCTTCTTCGTCAGATTCAACCTCTTCGTCCGATTCACCCTCTTGTGATTCCTGATCACTTTCCTGGGCCGGGAATTTCTTTTCCAATGCCTCTTCACATTTTTTCAGTTCATCAGCGGAAACTTTCTGCTGCTCAGAAGCTGGTTTTAGTTCCTGCTTAGTCATATGACTTATTGCATAGCCCTGAGCGGCTTTAGAAGAATCGGCATAACGTATTATTTCATCCATCTCCTGGTCACCACTGTCGGAATTATCGGAATTAAACGGATCAACACCATTAAACTCTCCGGGAGTTTCATTCCTGATTTGCGTTAAAGGATTCATTACCTCAAGCATTGTTTTTATCTCTTCCAAAAGAGCAATGAAATCATTGGTATCTTTTTTCAATACAGACTGCTTATTAACCTCATTATTTTCTATAAGGGAATTTTCCCTGTGCATAACGGTTAAAGTGGTAAGTAGTAAAGCTTCCTGTCGTTTGATCAGCCCCTTGACCTTATCTTTTGCTTCCTGCACTTTCTTCTGAAGAGGAGTTTCCTTCTCATCATTTTTCTGCTTTTTAAGTTCTGCCTGGATCTGTACAAAAGCTAAGCGTGAAGCTTCAAGGTTATATGCTGCATTCTTAAAGCGCGGGTTCATCTTGCGAACTTTCCTGAATGCGGATTTGGAATCGTTCATCAGAATAACGGCAGCTTCAAGATCAGCCATTCTTACCATTTGAGCGTGTCGGAAAAGAGCACTGCCATAGTTATACGTACTTTTTACAATCAGCCCATTATCATCGGCAGAATCAGCTGCGGCAGAAAACAACATTGCCGATTTTGTAAAGTCTTTTTTTGCGTACGATTCACAGCCCCGGTTATAGATATCGGTTGCAGTTTCCCCCGGCAGAATCTCAACCGTCTCTTTTTCATCCGCTACCGGATCAGATTCCTGTGCATAACCGGATTGAGTGTTCGAAAGGATAATGAAAAGCGGTAGAGCAACAGCAACGGCATTTTTAGTTAGTTTACGGGTGGGCAAAAAATAAGCTAGACACAGAAACATAAGTGCTATAGCCACAAAGATCTGAAACTTATCCGTATAAACGACAACAGTCGTATCTCCATAAAATTTCTTAATATCATTTTGAATTATTCGACCATAAACTTTACCAAGATCAATCGATTTAGTCCCCACATTCAAAAAGATACCATTCGGATCAGCCTCGCTGAGTTTCTTCAAAGCCTTCGGATTAAGTTTTGTCCAAATCTCCCTTCCAGTTTCCTTATCCGTAACAAAAGTAGGAGCAGCATTCGGATCTGTATCTTCATCCAATAATGGAACTCTTCGCCCGAACTT
>JAUVCU010000314.1 GCA_030590715.1 Lentisphaeria bacterium | reverse complement strand
CCAATTCTGATGTAAACTACTGTTTGATTCCTGAAGAGAAGTTTACGCTCGAAGAAGGCGAAAATGCTTTACTTCCGAGTTTGTTCAAACGCTTGGAAGAGAGGCATCATGCTGTAATAATTATTGCGGAAGGGGCCGGACAGGAGCTTTTCGAAGAAGCTCAACGGGAGTCTGATAGTTCTGGTAACGTACTTCATAAAAATATCGGGCGCTTTTTGCGAACGAAGATTGAAGACTACGCTAAAGAACACGATATCGAATGTAATTTGAAATATTTTGATCCGAGTTACACAATTCGAAGCCAACCCGCACACGGGACAGACGCTGTTTTGTGTATGATGCTTGCTCACGATGCTGTAGCGGCGGCGATGTCAGGATGTACTGATGTTGTTGTTGGACGCTGGAACGGAGCTTTTACTCTGGTTCCTATTCCACTTGCTACTTCTAAGCGAAAGAAAATTGAGCTTGATAGTGGCCTTTGGCGTTCGGTTAGGTCTATGACTTGGCCGAAATATTATAAATAGTACTTTTGAGAGAGCTGATTTTCGTCAGCTCTCTTTTTTTAATACCTTGGTGGTTTTATTTGAACAGGTATTCCGCTGACGCACATTATTACGTTATCAACAGCTTCTGCTACTCTTTGATTTGTAAAACCGGCATTGTCTCTAAACTCACGGCTTATCTTGTCTCCCGGAACTATCCCGCTTCCAACTTCATTCGTAACGAATACTGTCGTTGTTTTTATTTCAGGAATAAGTGAGATCAGTTCTCGAAGTTTTAATTCGTAGTCACAAGAGTCATCAAACATCATGTTTGAACTCCAAAGCGTCAGGCAATCCACGATGATGTAGTCCGCACCTTCTTTCTCTGCCTTCGCTATCGCCTCAGGTACTTCTGTTTTCGTTTCGATTGTGGACCAGTGCGGACCGCGTTCGGCCTGGTGTTTGTTGATCCTATCCTGCATCTCATCATCTCCAGCCCAGCCTGTGGCTATGTAATAAGGAGACGAAGCTTCTTTTGCCAGTTCGAGAGCGTGACGGCTTTTACCGCTGCGGCAGCCACCTGTAACCAAATATGTGTTGTTTTTAGACATATAACTTATCAATTAATTTATTGTGTATTTGAAGAGAATAACCGCCAACGTACTTTATGGTGGATAATGAAAGAATATAACAGGTATAGATATGAATAATAATCTCGAAGAACTTAAAAAAATGCCTTTTGAACAAGCACTGGCAATGCTGGAAGAAATCGTTGCAAAAATGGAAAGTGGTAATCTGCCACTTGATGATATGATCAGTTATTTTGAACAGGGGAATACTCTGAAATCGATTTGTTCTAAAAAACTTAATGATCTGGAAAAGAAAATTGAAGTTTTAGTCAAAGAAGATTCTCAAGGTGGTCAGTGGCAGGAATTTGATCCGTCTAATCCTCGTCAGGATGCAGCATTCAATCCCGCAGCTCAAGCACAGTCTGCTCCACAACAACAAGCAGTAATTCCAAATAACAACCAATTAAATTCAGTTGATCCTGACGACTTATTGTTTTAGCACTTTGTTTTACACAAAATTGATCAACGGTTTTTCTTGAGTTCTTCAATGATAAGTTGTTCCCAGCGTCTGTAACGGCTGCATGCTTCATCCAGGCGCTGCTTTAACTCTTCCATATCAAGCGGTTTTTTTATGTAGTCGACTGCTCCTAGCTCAAGCGCATCAATCACTTTTGTCGTGTCACTCGCACCGGTAATCATTATAATCTGGTTTGACTTGGTGTATTTATGTGCGACTTTTATCAGGTCAAGGCCATTGCCGTCCCCAAGGTTTACATCCGAAATGATTACTTTTGGCTCTTCGCTTTCTATAATCTTTAAAGCTTCCACATATGATTCGGCAGTAAAAAGATCTATCCCCTCAAAAAATGTCAGATAGCGTTCAATCGTTTTGGTGATCTCTTTTTCGTCATCAACAATTAATACCTTTATGTTTTTACTCATTTGAGACCCCATTTTTTAAATTCCAAAGTGCGGAACCTATTTGTAAGCCAGTCGTAATGTGAATGTTATGTTGATGGGTTGGATTCTGGTGGGGGCCTGTTCTTTCAATAGTTTTGGAATAAAGCCAAAAAAAGGCCGGAAGTAATAAATTACTTCCGGCCTGATGATCTGATTCAGAACGATATTATTTCTCAATATCCTTTCTAACAAGTTCCACTACTTTTTCAAACTTTGGAATATTTGCTTCGTCAACTTCCATAAGAACTTCATGGGCTTCCAGAACAGTATTGCTTTTCTCTTCCTGTAGCTGACCACAAACAGACTGATAGTCTGGTGTCGTTGCTTCTGCTTCATCTCTAAAAGTAAATAGTTTGCTCAGGCCAAGGCCATCAAGCAGATCTCGGCTGTCATCATTTGCATTCAGTACTTCCATTGTAGCTTTCTGCTTCATGGCGCGAAGCCCCAGCATTGCAAGAACTCCCATGAACGTACTGTCCATTCCAGTACATCCTTTTAGGTCTATCGAGATGCATTCAAATCCATCTCTATCAAGATTTTTTGCAAGATTTCGGACCGGAGCGCTGCATTCAAAAGTTGCTCTTCCAATTACTCGTATTTTATATGTACCTGAATTTTGCGCTATAGACACGTCTGCCTTCATTCTGACCTCTACTGCTTTTTACTTTAGAATAGCTTTTATTCGTCTAATACCACGGCTTGAACTTTGTTCTTTCTTGATCTTGAACTCTCCAAGATCTCCAGAGTTGGCTGCGTGAGGACCTCCACAAATCTCTTTGCTGTAGTCTCCAATCGAGAAAACGCGTACGCGCTCGTCATAGCGATCTCCGAATAGGCCGATTGCTCCTTGAGCTTTCGCCTCTTCAACAGTCATCTCTTCACAAGTAATATCTAGTTTGCGTTGAATCTGTTCGTTTACAATGTTTTCAACTTCTGTAATTTGCTCTTTTGTCATTTTATCTTCATTGTTGAAGTCAAAACGTAAACGGTCTGCAGTAATGTTTGATCCTTTCTGACCAATATGATCTCCAAGAAC
>JAUVCU010000059.1 GCA_030590715.1 Lentisphaeria bacterium | reverse complement strand
CCAGTAGGTTTATACTAGAAAACAACAACTAGTATTTCTTATAATATTATAAGAATTCATTAACTGTCGAAACTGGGAAATCGGGTAATTTTATCACAGGCATCAATCCAGTTCTGAATTGGGCCCGCCCAAACAACAGGAGCACCGTCATTAAAAAAGAGGTCTCCGGCAAACAGGACTTTATCTTCCGGAACATAAACCACCACATCACTATTAGTATGAGCCGGCCCCATATCAATAAGAACAACGTCTTTCGTGCCGACTTTAAGCGTCAGCTCTTTCTAAAAAGTCATAGTCGGCTTCTTTTGGACAATCCCTGTAAAATCAAAACGGCCGAAAAAGCTTGTCATATAAGCACCAACGGGCCCTATCTGATCAGCCTGATCAATCAAACCAGCCATCATCTGCGGTGGAAGTTCATCCATCTCATCAGAGCAAACAGCAGAAGCAACAATGTTTTCTGCAGTGACGATCTGATTACCATAGGTATGATCACCATTTGCATGAGTATTAACAAGGTATTTGAAATTGACAGCATTGGGATCAACAGCAGAAATAGCATTGAGCATTGAGCATTTCCTGAGTAAGCTTTAAATCGTAGAGAGTGTCAACAAGAATAGATTCACCTGAATCGGAAATAAAACCAGCATTATTCAATCCCCATGTGCCATTGGGCTGAAGATACGCATAAACGCTATCAGAAACTTTGTGTAAACCTTTGGAGAAATCAAATATTTTCATAGAAGTGAAATTGATTAGGAAATAGTGGAGCGGGTAGAGGGAATCGAACCCTCCTACTCAGCTTGGAAGGCTGGTGCATTACCACTATGCTATACCCGCATGTGCCTCTCTCTGGTACGGGGCTTAACTTAGAATGGAATTGTTTTTTTGCAAATCTCTTTTTTAAAATTAATTGCTTAATTTCAAACCATTTTATTCAACTCTCTATCTCTCAACTTTTTACAGAATTTGTTTTTTTAGAGTGTTTTGGAAACAATAACATTTCAGTACACAAATTTGTTTACTTTGCACGAAAATAAAAAAAGCTATGCCGAATTAGTTTATTTAAAAACTCGGCATAGCTAAAATATAAATGATCAAAATGCGTTACAACGGGAAATTACCCCTGGATCGTTTCGATTTTAATATGAGCCAAACGCCATTTTCCATCTTCCACATTACCACGGAGCATAATCACACTATCGCCTTTGGCAACATGACCAAGCTTGAACGCTTCGTGTTTCATCTGTTTAGATGAGAAATATTTATCATCGTTCTCGTCGTTACAGTGAAGTTCTTCCGGAAGAAGAACAGGTATTACATTGTAGTAAAAAGCCATCCTGTTATAAACATTCTTATCAAATGTAAAAGCAAGAATAGGACTTTGAGGACGATATTTAGCAAGAAGCTTTGCCGAACGCCCCCCGTAGCTCACTACTAGGAACGCTTTTTCATCACACGCGTAAGACAGGTGAGTCGCAGCTGCACAAATAGAACCAGACAACAACTGCGATGGTGGAAGATCCAGCGGATCAATCACTTCTTCATACTTGAATGTATTTTCAGTCTCTCTGATAATTTCAGCCATAGCCTGAACTGCCTTAATCGGAAAATTCCCCATTGCAGTCTCGTTGGAAAGCATCACCACATCAGCGCCATCAAGGAGAGCATTCGCCACATCACTGGCTTCAGCCCTTGTCGGCCGCGGATTATCAACCATTGAGCTCAGCATCTCTGTAGCGACAATTGTCAGCTTACCTTTTCTGTTGGCTTTTGCAATGATCTCTTTCTGAACCATCGGAACCACCGCAAAAGAGATCTCAACCGCAAGGTCACCGCGGGCAATCATCACCCCGTCGACTTCATCAAGGATCTCATCAATATTCTCGATCGCTTCAGGTTTCTCTATCTTTCCTATAATAGGGATTCGTACATTCTTAGAATTCTGAAGTGCACGAAGCTGTTTAACATCAGCAGCTGTCCGCACAAAAGAGAGAGCCATATAGTCGACACCCGCATCAGCTCCGAACTTGGCATCTTCAATATCTTTTTCTGTCAGAGCAGGCATGGAAATGTCTGTATTTGGAAGATTTATACCTTTACCGGTAAGAATTATTCCGCCGTGAACAACTTTGCAAACGACTTCTCTATCTGCTTCCACGACTTTCTCAACGACAAGAGAGATCTTTCCGTCCGCCAACAAGATAGCTTCCCCGGCTTTGGCATCTGAAGCGATATCCTGATAGGTCGTAGGCAGGTAGAACTCTTCTTTGTGCTCATTCTGGCCTGTAAGGGTAATTATATCTCCCTCAACTACCGTAATATCATTTTTAAGTTTTCCTATTCGGATTTTTGGACCCTGAAGGTCCTGAAGAATTGCGACCGCTTTACCTGTTTTATCAGCAACCTTGCGGATCCTTTTTATCATCATTTCATGATCAGCATATTCTCCAAATGAGAAATTCAATCGAAAAATATTTGCACCTTCATGTATTAACTTCTCTAATACCGACTCATCACTACAAGTTGGTCCTACTGTTGCTATCAGCTTCGCTCTACTCATTGATTGTCCTTATTGATGTTACTTTCTGAATATTGGTTGTGTGAATTTTCTGAAAAAAAGAAACAATTCAAAATTACATACTTAACAATCAGATGCAAGCAAGGTTCCCAAAACAGGCCCATTAAGGGCAATTAGCACATTTTTGAGAGATAATTCTGTGATCTTTATCCTTAATGCAGACACATAACTCAAGTATACTTCTTACTAATATACGAAACATAAACAAGGTTTGTAAATAAAAAAATCCCGCATTATTCAGATGTGAACAATGCGGGATAAATACTACAGAGAAGTAATGTTACTTTTTAAGCTTACACGTTTTCTCTTCGCTGATGTCGTTTTTGAATAGTTCTTCACCGCGCTTCATAGCACAGAAATCACCACACATAGTACACGTATCTTCCTGTTCCGGAGCTCTGCTTTCACGAATCTCTTTCGCGATGTCCGGGAACAACAGGAATTTACTCAAATCATCCCAGCGCATATCGCGTCGAGCCATAGAAGCCTGTTTTTCATTTTCACGACGATCAGGATATTTAGAGATATCACCAACACGACAAGCAAGACGAGTTGAGCGAACTCCAATTCTCACATCTTCTTCATTTGGAAGAGCCAGGTGCTCCGCAGGTGTTATATAACAGATCAGATCCGCACCGAATCGGCTCGACTGAGCGGCTCCGATTGCAGCCGTAATATGATCATACCCCGCCCCTGTATCAGCAGGTATCGGTCCAAGTACGTAGTAAGGGGCATTTCCACTCATACGTTTTTCCAGCATGATATTACCTTCGATCTCATCAAGAGGAACGTGTCCAGGCCCTTCAACCATCATCTGACAACCTTGCTGACGGCCAAGATCTGCAAGTTCACAGTTAGTAATCATTTCTGCCATTTGCGCACGGTCATGACTATCATGAATTGCTCCGGCACGGATTCCGTTTCCAAGAGAAAGAACGGCATCATACTTTTTCATAAGAGAGCAAACGCGGTCGAATTGTTCGTAAAGAGGATTTTCTGCTTTATTAGCTTCCATCCACGAAACCATAAATGTTCCACCTTTGGAAACCAATCCACCGTAGCGGTATCCCTGCTTGCGCAGGCGTTCAATAGAATACTGGTTAATCCCACAGTGAATTGCCATAAAGCTCAAACCATCCTGCAGCTGCTTTTCGATAAGTTCAAAAAGGTATTCCGGATCTAGTTTATTTGGATTGCTGTATTTCATTGCAGCGTCGTGAAATGCCTGATAAAGAGGAACGTTACCAAGCGGTAGATTCGTAGCCTCAAGAACAGCACGGCGAACAGCATCAAGATCACCACCAGCAGAAAGCTCCATCATTGTATCCGCGCCCTCTTCTTCGGCCGCGATCGCTTTTCTTACTTCAAGGTCAATATCACAAATGTCTGATGAAGTACCGATAGAAGCGTTTATCTTTGTTCTAAGGCCTGTTCCGATTCCGCACACTTTAAGGTTCGGGCGGTTTGGATTATTAGGAATAACAATTTCCCCTTTTGCCACATGCGACATAATAAAATCTTGTGTAAGGTTTTCATTCTGCGCCACGACCTTCATTTGAGGTGTGATAATACCCTCTCGAGCAAACTCTAACTGCGTCTTCATCTTTAAGAACTCCATTTGTATATATAAAATTATTTAAAAGCAATAAAAAAGCCCTGACATGGATATCCGAGAATCCAGTCAGAGCCTGTTTCCATAAGGTCATCAAATTAGTCTATCAGTACGTCTTCTGGCTCCAGAGATTCTACAATTGATAAACCTTCCCGCTTTCGCAGTGGTCGGATTACTCCAACTATCAATTACTCTGTTACAGCGATGGGACCGCCGCGGATTCTAACCGCGTTCCGTTTACTGATCACTAGTATTGTTATTTTTCGCCTTAAAATACAGACATTTCATTTACAGTCAAGAACTTTCAAATCTGTTTTGGCGTTAACACAATGGTATTTTTTTGGCTTTAAGCAAAGATAAAACGTCTGTATCTAACAAAATCGATTATCTCAATAACGGCGTTCACATTTATCAATTACATAATTTTACAGATCAGCGTATCGTTTATATAAAGCTAAAATGGAGAACAAAGAAAGATGATCAAACAAGCACTGACCGCACTCATGACGCTATCACTACTCACACCTGAGAGATTACCAATGGCAAAACAAATTAAGAATCAACCAACTGATTTTGATTTTATTTATGTTCACGGATTCGGCGAAGGAGGAAAATCGAAAATTCCATTTGAGTCATCAATGAATGAATTCATTCGGAAGAAAGGAATAAATTCAAAAGTCAATACATTCAGTTACAGTGACGAAAAGCTTGATTTCCTGAACATTTTCGACCAGTGGGAATCGAATGTAAAAACTGCGGAGAGTTCCGGATCAAAACTCTACAGGGATGTGATTTTAAAATACGAAGATAAGAAGAAGCCATACTACCTGGTCGGTTATAGTTTAGGGACGCGGACAATCGCAAAAGGTCTTCAACAATCGAACCGGAAACTAAAATACCTTCGGGGGATTTATTTTATCGGATCAGCTCTGGAACACGATACAAACGTAGAAACAAAAATGCTTCCGGACGGAATGAAGATAAACAACTATTTTTCCCCCGGTTTTGACTGCGTTCTCAAAATTTCATTCAGAGTCGCCCAAGGGAAAAATGCAGGAGGTGAAGTAGGCTTCGATGACACCAAGCTTTTTAATAACTATCGCACATCCTGCACACATGCCCGGAAAGGAGGACTTCTAACGCGTGATTATTCAGATATGGCTCCGGCAATTGCATACCTTGCCATGCAGAATGAGAGAATCTTTCTGAAAGAGGATTCGTCATATTACAACCTCGAAATGAACGTCGCCTCTGGGGTTCTTCACTGGAACAACATATCTAAAACAGGAAAGATACTTATTCAACAAAATACAAATACCGGACATTACCGAGCTGTTTCTATTGATTCGGACGGAAGTAGAAAAAGATTGGCCTGGGGCATGAATTTACATTCTGTACTCAAAGAGCTGCAGCTGTTCCCTGCCCCTTATAAAAAATTAATCTTACCCGTAAAGGCTAATTGATCCGGTTAGGAATTACGATAAACCTCTCATTCAAATTTATTTTTATATCAGGTAACTTTGGTTTTCATTTGTGGTACAATTGTAAAAGTTGTAGTTTGTAAAAAATAGTGGAGCCGCTTAATGCGTATTGTTACCAGACCTGATTTTGACGGAGTTGTTTGCGCAGCGCTACTTTCGAATGTGCTGGATATTACCGAGCCGACGTGCTGGATCACCGCAGACAAGATTCAACGCGGCGAGTGGCAGGCAAAAGAGGGTGATATCATCGCCAACTTACCATATCATCCAAAATGCACGCTCTGGTTTGACCACCACGCTTCAAATCAGATAGAGGAAGAGTTCGAAGGAACTTTTGAGGTAGCACCTTCCGCGGCACGAGTTATTTTCGAATACTACAAAGATCAATTTTCATACGACTATCTGCAACTTGTGGAAGCCACGGACAGGATCGATAGTGCTCAACTAACCAAGGACGAAGTAAAAGACCCCGAATCGAATCTTTATTTTTTACTTTCTGTAAGCCTGGAAATACAATACAACTGCGGAACACCCTACTGGGACAAAGTTCTCGGGCTACTGGAATCACAAGCAATAGAAAAAATCCTAAAAGAACCGGAAGTCAGAAAATGCTGTGATGATGTTCTTAATACCAATGCAAACTTCACCGACAATCTTTTAAAGTGCACCATAATGCACGGCCAGGTTTCTCTGACAGACTTCAGAGGAATCGACAAAACACCGAATGGCAACAGATTTCTGGTCTACTGCCTGTTCCCGGAATGCATAACAAATGTCAAATTATGCCACAGCGATACCGAACCGAATATAACTCGCTGTAGTATAGGGCACAATATATTCAAACGTGAATGCGAGGTCAGTGCAGGCAAACTGCTGTCGAGATATCAGGGTGGCGGACACTTCGGAGCCGGCGGAGCAAGCTTGGAAAAAGCAAAAGCTGATGAGATCGTACAGGAAATAATCAAAGTACTTTCTGAGAACAAACCGATATAGAACCAGCTCTATTGAGACTCTCCGCAAAAAAACTTACTTTTAAGTAAAATCCTGCAGCATACACTGCAGGATTTTTTTATTACAGACTACTTAACAGCTTGTGAAACAACAGCGCTATCGAAGAAATTGATCGACATACCTGCATCGACAACAACAGTCTGGGCATTGATCCCACTCGCAGCCGGGCTCATAAGAAATGCTCCGACATTAGCAACTTCTTCTGTTTTAAGAGCTTCTTTGCGCGGAATCACTTTTTCTGCATAAAGGTACGGCTCTACATAACCGGGAATCCCCGCTGAAGCAGATGTTTTAAGCAATGAAGCCCCAACCGCATTAACACGGATTTTAGTATCCTCACTTAGAGATTTAGCCAGGAATGCTACACTTGAATCAAGAGCGGCTTTGATCGGAGCCATGTATCCGTAGCTCGGTGCAGCCATTTTTGTTGTAGAAATAGAAATTGTCAACATTGCCCCGTTCGGATCCATATACTGCTTATAAAGTCCCGCTATGCTGATAAATGAAAAACATGAAATATCAAAAGCCTGTAGAAAATCGCGTTTAAGCGTTTCGTGGAAAGGCTTAAGACCTTCAGAGAAATTAGCAAATGCGATAGAGTGGACAATACCGTAAATCAGTCCGTGTGCTTCACCGATCTCTTTTGCCTGCTCTTTCATCTTTTCTTCATCAGAAACATCACAAATATAAACCGGCGCTTCCGGGAAAAACTTGTTTATAACTTTAGACTGATCTTCATTGAATACAGAGCAAATCAGATCTGCTCCGGCTGCCTGGAGTTGCTTTGCTATATGAAATGCAACACTCTTGCGGTTCGCGATTCCGAATATCAGAACCTTCTTTCCTTCAAGGTTTAAAAAACTCATGATGAGTATCCTCTATATTTTTCTTCTAAATGTCAATAATTATTTATTGCCATAAGGTAATCACAATGTGCGGGAATTACACAGTGTATTTACAAAAATATAAGGGAAGTCTAATTGGCTGTAATAACGGAAATAAAATCACGTTTTGTTTAAAAACAGAACAATTCTAAAATGCAGATTCATTCTGCTTTAAATCTCTTAAAACAATCTTAGAGATGTCGGAAGATGAAAAAGAAAAACACTTCAAATGGGTTAATACAGTGCTCTCGAATGTTAAGACTGCGCTAACAGGAACTTTTCACTCATTTGAATGTCATAAATACAGCAATCGCTATCTAGCTTCTATTGTT
>JAUVCU010000063.1 GCA_030590715.1 Lentisphaeria bacterium | reverse complement strand
GTTTTTTATGGAGTTCAAACCACGTATCATATTCGAGAGAATAATTGTCAAAAGCATCCGACCTGTTCATAATCTTTTAGAGGTGAGTTTTGTCCCGGCTTTGCGTGCCTTACTCAGAGCTTTTGTAGATGCCTTGTCTGTTTCATTAATTGCAGACATGCCGGTGAAGATTGTTGTCACTGGTTTCGCTCCTAAAATGCGGGATATGATCTGGAGAGATCTCATACTGCCTCTAAAAAGCCTTCCAAAAATTACAGGCATTGCCGCTGAATAAATCTGCACTGATAGCTTTAAGCGTTTGTAGCTTCTCAACCTAGGACTAGTTCGTGTACCCCGTGGCCAATAAGAGAACGGTAAAAGTTGCTCAATAAAGCGCTTTGTTAATGCTTTAATAGCAAAGAAGTTGACCGGTGCAGCAATGACCAGGGCATCTGCATCTGGGCATTGCTGAAGAATTCCGTTCATATCATACTCGAAAAAAAACGGTAAGGGCTCCTTTTCCGCAGCCTGGGTACACATTCTGCAGTTGGTACAGAATTCGATATGACAGTCCTTGAGATAGACCAGCGTTGTCTGCGCTCCCTGCTCTTCTGCCGCGGCGAGCGTTTCCTTAACAAGAGATGCAATAACACCATCAACTCGATAACTTCCTATAACCCCTACAACCTTCACTATTGTTCTCCAAGTTTATAATTAAGTCGGCTGAAAAAAATGCTTAATACCACTCATCCCCATTTGAGCTGATAAGGCAGCCAATATCAGACCTGTTATTTTGCTTAGTATATTGATTACTAGGTGTCCAACTGCCCGTTCAATAAACAAACCAAGCATAAAGATTATTACCAGGCTACCAGTTGCGAAAAACAATGCCAGAATGCCAAGTATCTGTAATTGTACTCCTTGAATCTCGCTTGCAGAGACAAGAAGTGCTCCAATGGTTGGCGGCTCGACAATAACGGGAATAGCCAGAGGAACAACATCAACAAATATCAGCAAAGCGTAACAAATGAAATTTTATTTAATTACTCATCTTTTGGATTTTTAAATTATAGAGAAAGAACCCGTTTAGAACCATGCTTCAATATCAATAAATTCTTTAAACAGATAAATAGTTATGTAATGTCTCTGCAGCTTTTTTACCTTCCCCCATGGCTTCTATGACGGTTGCTCTGCCTCCGATGGCATCTCCTCCAGCTGTTACTCCTTCAAGGTTGGTCATGTATTCGTTGTTGACCCAGATACTTCCTTTATTTAGAGTATGAAGACCTTTGGTGCGAGATAAAAAAAGTCTGTTGGGGGTTGTGCCAAGCGCGATAATCACGGTATCCATGTCCATAGAGAAATTACTGTCTGCAACTTCAACTGGATTGGGGCGGCCGCTTTTATCAGGTTCTCCCAATTTCATTTTCACAAGTTCAACACTTTTGATCCATCCGTTTTCCCCTATTATTTTCACAGGGTTTACTAATTCAATAAAATGAATACCTTCTTCGAGAGCATGACGCAGTTCCTCTTTTCTTGCGGGAGAATGCTCCTGGGTTCTTCTGTAGAGGATATATACCTCAGCCCCAAGCCTTAGCGCACATCGGGCTGCATCTATCGCGACATTACCGGCTCCTATGACTCCTACTTTACGCCCCACAATAATTGGTGTGTCGTATTTGGGGAATAAATATGCTTTCATCAGATTTGTTCTGAAAAGGAATTCATTGGCTGAATAAAGTCCATTTAGTTCTTCTCCTTTTATTCCCAGGAAAATTGGTGCCCCCGCTCCTGTCCCTATGAACAGGGCGTCATACTGCCTGAGCAGTTCTTCAAATGTCACGTTTTGGCCAATAATTAAGTTCAGTTTAATTTCAATGCCGAGATCCTGAAGGTATTTTAATTCTGAATCCACTATGTTCTTTGGCAGTCTGAAATTAGGTATTCCATATTGTAAAACTCCTCCGGCTTTATGTAGGGCTTCAAATACAGTGACAGCATACCCGTATTTTCTGAGATCAACTGCACAGCTGATTCCTGCTGGGCCAGAGCCTATCACAGCGACCCGAAGTTTTTTTTCTCTTATTTCGAGTTTAGGTTTTATGTTATTTTTCATTGCCCAATCAGCGATGAAGGATTCAAGCTTACCTATATTTACCGGATCATATTTCTTACCTAAACTACAAGCACCTTCACATTGGTTTTCCTGAGGGCACACACGGCCTGCTACTGCCGGGATGGGGCAGCTTTCCTTAATTTTCAAAAAAGCTTCTTTAAACTTGTTTTGCGCAATTTTTTTTATAAAAGCTTTGATATCAACATTGACCGGGCAATGCTTTGAACAGGCAGGTATTGTGCATTGAAGGCATCGTTTAGCTTCGGAAACGGCCTGGTTTTCTGTATATCCAAATGGAACTTCAGAAAAATCCTGGACCCTTTTTTCAACAGGCTGTTCGGCCATTGGCACTCTCATTTTGTTACTCATTATCCAAAACCTTTTTGTAATGCTCAACAGCCTCAAGCTCTTTACTCTTAAAACGATTCATGGAATTTATGACCTGATCGAAGTCTATTTTATGCGCATCAAACATCGGTCCGTCGATACATGCTAATTTCATTATTCCATCAATGAATACACGGCATGACCCACACATTCCCGTGGCGTCAAGCATAATAGACCGCAATGTGACCATTGTCGGGATATTATATAATTTCACCACTTTTGCCAACTTTTTTAAATGCGGCATATCTCCACCGGCAAAAATCATATCCACTTTGTTTTTCTGCAGCATTTCTTCGAGTACTGCCAGATAATGTCCTTCCACACCATATGATCCGTCTTCCGTTGTGATATGATATTCATCACAAACTGCTTTTAATTCCTTTTCCAAATATATCGGATCTATACCAGGAAAGGTCTGCATTGATATTACGTTGTTCCCTTTGACTGCATGGAGAGCTTTTGATATTGCATAGTTCTCAGCATGACCACACACCAAATCGGATGCAACTACGACATTCCCGTATTGTTTTATGTCGATCGCATTCCCCAAAGGACCTATAACGGCTTCAATAGTATCCCCTATTTTTAAATTGTAGAGTTCCAGTGATGTCTTGCCTAATTTTTTTATTAACAATGAAACCCTGTCACTTTCAACTTTAAATACAGATAATGGAATGCGCTCTCCTTTTAATTGAAGCAGCAAAAGAACAAACTGTCCAGCCTTGAACTTTTGCGCAACTAATGGAGCTCTCACCTCAATTAAAAAGTCATCAGAATTGAGGTCATATATGTCGGTTATTTCATGCATCTTGACATTCTTTTTTTATTCAATATTTGATGGTTTGTTTCGTATTGGTTTTGACTCAGTCCAACCATTACTCGCATTTTCCCGGTAATCGAATTTTGGGATATATGGCTTTATATCAATAAGAGAGGTGTTATCCAGAATGTCGATCTCGCGAATTTCTAAGGTGTTTCCTACTCTTTTATCAAATTTAACGATAGAGAATCCAATCCCATTTGGTCGGCAGGGGTGACGGGAAGCAAAGACTCCATGAGGGGCATCGTCCAAAAAAGTTGACCTTTTTAATTTTACTTCACCTGCTTTATCAAACATATATAGGAGTATGAGATGTGAGAATGTCTCGATTGTATCCAATGCTTCTTCATACTCAGGGAAGACTTCAACTTTTCCTTTACCACCTGGTTTAAAAGTACCTTGGATAGGACATTCATCTTTGGTCTTGTATGGAGAATGAATTATTCCTATTTGTTTTATTTCAAATATCATTTTATTACTTGTCTAACTCTTTGGTGATTATGACTTAATTATCTCTTAACGGTCAGTTAATTGCAACTGTTGTAAAATTACTTCTCTGACAATCAGTATTCATTCTCTTGTGGGTAGAAGGAGATTTGGTTATAATTGATTATAGAGGAATGCTATTGGCTCGAATTGAGGAACTGTCTTTAGAGGAAGCGGTTGACCGAACAGTCATAATTGTTTTATCACACCACAAGAGATGTATTTTGAGGAGAAATGATGATGTCAGATATACGACTAACAGTACTTGCCGAAAACACTGTGTATAAACAGGGGTTGATTGCAGAGCATGGCTTATCTTTACTGATTGAAGTTGATGGGGAGAAAATTCTTTTCGATACAGGACAAGGTATGACGTTAGCACATAATATGAATGAATTAGGCATAGACCCGGAGTCAATTGATTCTCTTGTGCTGAGCCATAGCCATTACGATCATACAAGTGGTGTTCAGTGGGTTCTCCAAAATAATTCAGACCTGAAGGTCTATTTACATTCAGAGGCATTAAAGCCATGTTTTTCGAAGCGAAATACATTAATCCGCGACATTGGGATGCCTCAAAACTGTAAGGATGAAATTGAAATAAGGAAAGAATCGGTTATATGGAGCGATACGCCAACAACTATTACGCCGAATGTGACTCTGACAGGATCAATTCCCCGATTGATAAAAAATGAGATGACAGATACCTTTTATAAAGATGCTGGATTAACCGAGCTCAACACTATTCCAGATGATCAGGCAATGTTCATTAAAACAAGCAAAGGGTTGGTCGTAATTCTGGGCTGCAATCACTCCGGCTTAGCGAACACTGTATCATACATCTTTTCTCTGGTGGAGAGAAACAGTATTTATGCACTTATTGGTGGGATGCACCTGCGTTATGCCACTTCTGATCAGGTTACAACCAATGTACTACGTCTTAAAGAATTGGGGGTTCAAATACTCGCACCTGGACATTGCACTGGCTTTGACAGCCTATGCTCACTTAAAACGGCCTTTGACCAGAATTTTATCCCTTTATCAGCTGGAACAGTAATTGAACTGTAGTGACTAAATAGATAGAAACGGGAGAAATCGGTGGTTTATTTTATCTTGCAGGAGCTGAAAAAACATGCTCCGTTCACTATTTTTGGGGCGCTGACCGGTATTATCATTATGTTTCTTTTTCAGAAAATACCGGCCGAACTTTCTTATGATGTGTTTTATATTCTTCACCCTATCCATGTTGTTTTGAGTGCGCTTGTAACTGCTTCTATGTATAAGCTTCATACATGTGAGAATATCAGCAGCAAGTGTATCAAAGGCAAGTGCAATTTCTGGACCCTAGCTATCATTGGTTATGTAGGTGCTATTGGTATAGCCACAATCAGTGACTCATTGTTACCTTATTTAGGAGAGAGTTTGCTTAATATGCCGAACAGGGAAATCCATATAGGTTTTATTGAAAAATGGTGGCTGGTTAATCCTCTCGCAATTTTGGGAGTTGCAATAGCTTATTATAGACCAACAACAAAATTCCCTCATGGGGGACATGTTTTATTAAGTACCTGGGCATCTCTTTTTCATATTATTATGGCTATAGAAGAACCTTTGCATTGGATTATATATGTTGCTGTTTTTTTATTTCTTTTTTTGGCGGTGTGGATCCCATGTTGTCTAAGCGATATTGTTTTCCCACTTTTGTTTGTAAAAGACCCCAATAAGAGATAACACCTGGTGAACAAGCAGTTAAGTGCTAGATTCATGACAGCATGATGATTTGGTAAATTAGCAGTACAAGGAATACTGTTACGTAGCAGCGTCGCCGTCTCTCATGAAGTCCGGCTGACTCCAGAGCACTGGACTCGCAATATCACTCCCGCTTCGACGAAACGGAAGCGCCCTGCATTGTGCCCTGTTAACCACTTAAGCTTTGACACTGCTGGGTCAAGGTTTATTTCCCGGGTTATTTGGCTTAGCGTGCCGTGATCTAGAGAGGCATCTAATAATACACACTGCATCTCGTAATAATTCCCACCCTGTCTTTAACACCACGATTACAATCAAGATTGCTGCTATACGATCGAACGTAAAAGTCAGCTCGTGTAGGAAAAGCACTAATATGACTAAACCAGTGGTGTACATGTGGACACGGTACTCTTTAGCATCGCAATAAGTGCTGGCGAATTGGCTGCCACCGCGACCCGCATTTCATTGTGAAATTTAATCATTTTTTCCTGGCCCGTTTGCGGCTTCTCTAATTGCTGTTAATTATTTCGTAGAAGCGGATGGAGATACTGGGTCATTTCCCAGCATAAGATCATATACCTCTTGTGGTGTCATTCCGTTTTCTTTTATTTTTGGGGTTTTCGGAAACCTATTCTATTTTTATTTGCTTAACGCGCCTCTTTCCATCTGTTATTGTTGAGTAATTCCTTTTTTTATAGTAAAATTGTTTATTGGTTCTTTCGAAGTGTTAAAGCTATTATTTCGCACCATTATAATTGGATAATAACGATGGATATTATAACGACAGGCAAAGCCTTTTCAGAAGGTATGGCTCGCGGGCCAGCCTTTGTTTATGTTCCTGATGCGGAGAACATGTCCATTAGCTGTGCAATTCAAAAGGATCAAGTGGATCATGAACTAAAGCAGCTGGAAAGCTCGACACAAAAGCTTATTGTCGAACTGGATCGTTTAGAAAAACATGTTGAACGGGAAATAGACAAAGACTTATCCAAAATCTTCAAAGCACATAAAATGATGCTCTGTGACCCTGTGATGAAGACAGAAATGGTTGATACAATAGAGCGGGAACTGGTTAGTGCAGGATCTGCGGTGAAACTTGTCTTTAATCGATGGATTGCCCGATTCGATTCCATGAATTCAGAAATAATGCGGCAGAAAAAAGATGATCTACAAGACTTAATGACCCGCTTACTGGGGTTTATTGCAGAAAGAGAATTCCATCCGCTAGCAAATGTTCCTGACGGTTGTGTTGTTGTCGCTAAAAACCTGCAGCCGTCCGACACTGTTTATCTTGCTCGACAATCAGTTGCCGCGGTCATCATAGAGCATGGAGGACTGACATCACACGCAACGCTGTTCTGTCGGGAAATTTCTCTGCCTTGCATCGGGCAAATCCCCGACTTTTGTAACATTATCAATAATGATGACATAATTATTGTTGATACTTTTGAAAATAAAATAACGGTCAACCCTGACCACAAAAACTGCCTTGCTTTTGATAAAGCTTTAGAAGAATATAAAAAACAGATATCAGGCGCAAGAAAAAAAGCTGTCGGGGCAGCATTGACTCTTGATAAAAAACATATTTTGGTGATGAGCAATATCGGCAACCGTATTGATGCTGAAAATTCTGTCCTGAACAACGCCGACGGCGTGGGGCTCCTACGTCTTGAGAAAATTTATATGACCTGGAGTACTCCTCCGACTACCGCAATATTGTCCAATGAACTTAAAAGCATACTTGAGCCGGTAATAAATTTGCCTGTTATAATTCGCTTACTCGATATTGGGGCAGATAAGTTATTGCCATACATAGATGCTGCAATTGAAACAAATCCGGCACTCGGCTGCCGAGGTGTACGAATGTTACTTAAATATCCTCGTTTACTGGAAACACAATTATATTCACTCATTGAATTGTCACAGGCTTATGACCTGAGCGTATTAATTCCGATGGTTACAACTCCTGACGACATTATTTCAATTAAAGGTTATATTGAAAAATGTTCTTCTGACCTCGGTCTGCAACCTCGTTTTAAATTAGGAGCAATGATTGAAACTCCAGCTGCGGCCCTATCGGCTCAAGAGCTGGCTGAACATGTCGATTTTATCAGCTTCGGGACAAATGATTTGACACAGTATACATTTGCCGCAGATAGAGAAAACGCCGAGGTAAACAATTATTTC
>JAUVCU010000344.1 GCA_030590715.1 Lentisphaeria bacterium | reverse complement strand
AAGGGAATGATCAATGTGGAAAGTAAAGAAAATGAAGGAACAAAATTCACGCTGCACCTACCGGCATGATAAGCAAAAAAAAGCCGCTTATCTGAATTATCAGATAAGCGGCTTAAAAATACTAAACTATATCTAACTTAGTAAACTTCCTGAATAACAAGGTCTTCTGAAACAAGTTCCTGAAGTTTTACTTGTACAAAGCCACCAAGGGTCGCAGTTGAAGACGCACAGCCTGAACATGCTCCAACAAGACGAACTTTAACGATGTGTTCGTCAAGGTCGGTAAACTCGATATCACCACCATCAGACTGAAGAGCCGGTCTGATTTCAGCATCAATAACTTCCTGAATCTTTTTGATCTTCTGAACAAGAGTAAGGTCTTTGAATTCCGGTGCAACTTGTCCAGCCCCTTCTGCGGCCATCTCTTTGCGCGTATCGGCAAGGATGTCAACAAGGTAATATTCTTTCTCTTCGTGTCCGCCAGGTTTAATACACGACTTACAGAAAGCACCAGCTTTAGTATAGTCTGTGATCTGCTCAACAGTCGTAAGGTTATTGATCTTGATTACATCTTTAATCATATCAAGAGTTACACGAGCACACTCACAAACAATGATATCTTTCTCGAAGCTTTCCGCATCTACACCTTTATAGGTCGCCGCAGCTTTTTTAATAACATCGTACGCCATAACACTACAGTGCATTTTTTGCGGGGGAACAGCCGGTGTTTCCGGGTTGTCGCGAAGGGCAAATTCAACGTCAATGTTTGTAATTTTAACGGCTTCATCAACAGATTTGCCAAGACAAAGTTCAGCCATAATATCGCTTGAAGCGATAGCTGTACCGCAACCAAAAGATTTGAATTTAGATTCAACTATCTTGTCTGTAGACTCTTCAACAGCCCAGTAAAGACGAACTGCATCGCCACAGCTTTCAGCACCGAAATCGGCAACAATCAATTTTGCTCCAAGCTCAGCGGCACGTTCTTCTGTAATCTCACCCTGGTGCTTAGGCGCATTCATTCTATCAACAACTTTATTTGAGTACTCGTCCCAAATTGAGCCACTTATAAGACTATTCTTAGCCATTTTATATATTCCCTAAATTAATTTTATAGTTCACTTACGTGATGTTTCGGAGTGTATGCATAGCTCGATGAGATAGATCTCAATCGTGTTACAGCTCCATGAATTTTTTCGATAGCATAATCAATCTGCTCTGCAGTCGTGAAACGGCTCAAGCTGAAACGGATTCCAGTATGAGCAAGCTCGCTGTCGCTTCCGAATGCATTCATTACCGGATTTGCCTCTAGATCTTCGCTGGCACATGCACTTCCCGTACTTGCCCCGATTCCGTTCTGGTTAAGGTCCCAAAGCATTGCTTCACCTTCAACACCACGGATACTTACAAGAATTGTATTAGGCGTACGGTTTTCTTTACCACCAATGATGATAGTGTCATCAAGTTTAAGGATAGCATTCTCAAGCTTATCTCTAAGATCTCTCACAACTGTGTTTTCGAACTCAAGAGCATCCACGGCAAGCTTCATAGCTTTACCCATTCCAACCATTGAGGCTACGTCAACTGTACCGGCACGGTTTCCGCCCATCTGCTCACCACCGTGGAGAATCGGAGTCAACGACTTCCCTGCCCTTACGTATAGACCACCAACACCTTTCGGTCCGTGGAATTTGTGAGCTGAGAAAGAGATGTAGTCCAGATTACATTCCTGAACATCTACGGCAATTTTACCGATTGCCTGCGTCGCGTCACTGTGGAAAAGAACACCGCGCTCTTTACAGATAGCTCCGATCTCTTTAATCGGGAAAATCTTACCAGTTTCGTTGTTAGCCCACATGATTGATACAAGAGCAGTCTCATCTTTGATAGCTTCCGCAACAGATGCCGCGTCAACAACGCCTTCATCATTTACTTTAACGTATGTTACTTCAACACCCATTTTTTCAAGAAAGTGGCAAACTGAAGTAATTGACGGGTGCTCAACTTCACTTACAACAATATGGTTCTTCTCACCTTTAAGGATCATATCGATCCAAACACCTTTAAGAACATTATTATTGCTCTCTGTGGCATTTGCAGTGATGATGATATCATCTTCATCGTTAGCGTTAATTCCTTCATAAAGGTAATCAAGAGCCTCAACCATTTTAGCGTGAGTATCTCCACCAAATTTATGAAGTGAGTTCGGGTTACCGTAAACATCGCAGAAGAACGGCTTCATCTCTTCAAAGACTACCGGATCTACCATTGTTGTTGCATTATTATCTAAATATACGTCCATTGTGTCCTCTTATTTCTATACCTGCTTAATCACAATTAAACATGCTTCTTAAATTAAATTCATTTTGATTATTTGTTCTTCAGGCCTTTGTGCTTTCAAAAGCTCTCCGACTTTTATGTTCTTAAAAAACTGGTGCAGCTGATCGTAGAACTGTATCATCGGGGAAATCACATTACATGAACTTCCCACAGCACAGTCACACTTTGTATTATCAAGGCATTTTGTAATAGGCATTGCTCCCATCACATCCTCGTAAAGCTTCAGCATACTCACCGTCATAAGATCACAGTTTATGTAATACCCGCCGTGCGCTCCCTTCTCCGATTTCAAAATCCCTTTCGATGTAAGTTTCTGCATTACCTTCGACATCACATCAAATGGAATATTGTA
>JAUVCU010000336.1 GCA_030590715.1 Lentisphaeria bacterium | reverse complement strand
TTCTTTTTATAGAACTTTTCACGGTGGCTTTAAATATCCTTCTGAATTATATTTTCATTTTTGGTAAATGTGGGTTTGATGATATGGGGATTGTCGGAGCTGCATACGGAACGGTAATCAGTACAGCTCTCGGTTCTATTGTCGCCGCGTTTATTTTATTTAAAAAGAAACATCGTGACGAATTTCATACCTGGCCGGATAAATTATTTAATAAAGATATGATGCTACGGCTGTTCAAGCACGGAATTCCAAGCGGGACCAGAGCGATTCTCGATGTTGGTTCGTTTAATATCTTCGTGGTTATTCTGGCCTATTATGGCGAGTACGTTCGCCAGGCTTCAACCATTACTTTTTCGGTAAACGCACTCGCTTTTATTCCGATGTTCGGAATAGGAAACAGTGTAAGTATTCTGGTGGGGCAGGCAATTGGAGCGGAGCGGGTTCCCGTCGCTTCACGAGCTGTGAAAAGTGCCATGTACATCCTTATTGTTTATCTGACTATTGCTATCTCCCTGCTGACGGTTTTCAATGAACTGCCTCTTTCACTATTCGACATTACGGTGCCGGAAACGCGTGCTTTGACCAGCCAGTTTATGTTCTATGTATGTTTTTCTCTGGTCTTCAATGGTTTTTCTATTTTATATAGTTCATCGGTCAGCGGGGCTGGGGATACTAAATTCCCGATGTATGTAACCATTTTGGTTTCTTGGGGCCTTTTTGTTCTGCCGCTTCTTATTGTTCACAATGCGGGCTTGGGCTACGGTTGGATATGGCTTATTTTTGTCGCTCATATTCTGCCGAAGGCTTTGATTTTCTACTGGCGTTACAGACACGGTAAATGGAAAAAGATGAGTGTTATCCGCTAGTGGTCTCTGACTTTCTTGCCAGACTTTAGACGCTGGACTTGAAACCTAACTAGAAAGCTCAGCATGGTTTTTTTAAAAAAAGATCTTTGTATCTCAAAATCAGATGTATGTATATCACTTTGGAGGGACGCGGTCCCCGCGTCCGGGAACCATGACCGATACGTCATTGTCAATTTTGTCTAAACCGCAGCCAACGTGATAAATATGTTTACCCGGTTAAATCACCTGCATATAAATACTGCCGTCGGGACGCCGGCCCTCCACATCTGGGGATTTAGGAAAAACGATTATACAAAAAAAGCCCTGATCAGATGACCAGGGCTTTTGAATTAAAACGACCAGTTTACTAGATTGGAATAAACATTCCGATAACGTAGGAAATACCGAATGCGAAGATTCCAACAGCAAGCATTTCGAATCCTGATTTAATCCAGTTAACGCCCGTCACGAATTTCTTAAGAGCACCGGCAAGGAAAAGTCCAGCTACAGTGACTCCTGTTGCAATATAGAACAGCATGTCCGGTGACATCTCAATGTGTTTACAGATCAAATCAGGAAGGGTTGGGAAACACGCTCCAAGTATGAATGAGAAAAAGATTATGACAGAAGGGAGCAACTCAAGTTCATGGTTCAGCTCTGTCGTTTCAAGCTCGTCAATAATCATCTCTCGAACCCAGCGATCCTCATCTTCCGTAATCTTCTCTACAACCTGCTCCAGAAGTTTTCCGGAGAAACCTTTCTTCTTATAGATCTTTCTCACTTCCTCGCGCTCTATATCCGGGCACAACTTGATCTCAAGCCGTTCCTGGTTGATCTCGTGGTTGAAATAGTCACTCTCGCTTTTTCCGCTGATGAATTCTCCGGCAGCCATGGAAAGTGCACCAGCCACTGTTGCAGCTAGCAGAGTAATAAGGATGGAGTCCGTACTTTGTCCGGCTCCTGCAAGTCCGGCAAGAAGGGCAAAAATACTTACCACACCGTCATTCATACCAAACGTCACCTGTCTGATCAACTCTCCGCCCTGAAGGTGAAATTTATCCTGATAAGGTCTACTCATGATCTAGTCCTCCTTTTTTACTAATGTGAAGAATGAAGCATCATGACCGCATACATTGCAGGCTTTTGTCGGCTGACCAATCTCAATGTTTCCGCATACATCACATATGTAAATATTTGCGTATTCGAAATTATTTCCTTTTTCAATGCCCTTAAGCGCCTGTTTGAGGATCTTCGCATGATTTAGTTCGACTGAAGATGACCACTGCATCGAAAGCATTGCAACTTTTCCATAATCAGTATTCTGTTCTTTTTTGATCTCTTTAAAGAACTTCGGGTACATCACTTTGCATTCGTATGTTTCGCCATCAATCGCAGATTTTATATTTTCAATTGTACCGGCAACTTCGTATTTCTCAATAGTAGCTGTGTAGTCCGGCTGCTGTAGCGCACTCATGTGGTTCTTGATATGCACTTTTTCTGCGTACGCCAGACAGGTAAATAAATTCGCAATATTCGGGTATCCCTCATTCTCGGCAACTCCCGCAAAATCTGTATACATCACTACTGCAGTAGATTCGCCATCGATTGATTGCCTCAGGCAATTCGCACTCTTTTCCATTATTATTTTTCCTGCTTTATCGTTAGTTCTTTCTTATTAATTTCTGTGAAGCTTATATAAACTTTCAATTATATTTATCAATTCGTTTTGGCTTAAAAAGCTTCGGTTTTGGTAGTTATTTCCATTCGTGAAATAAAAAACTCCAATAACCGTATTGGCCATTGGAGTTTATAAGTAATGGAATTTGAATTGAGATGCTTAAGCAGCGTCTCCACCTTTGTCCCATTCTATAGCAATTCTATAGCAATTCTATAGCAATTCTATCTGCATCAAGCTCTTTCTCGCTGAAGATAAAGTTGAGCAGGCT
>JAUVCU010000209.1 GCA_030590715.1 Lentisphaeria bacterium | reverse complement strand
AGAAAGTCTAATAAGAGAAACAGAAAATACTAAGAGATAGTTTTTTTGTACTCATCATACGCTTCTTTCAAGGCATCATGAAACTCGCGGGCCGTTTTAAAATACAGGCTGTGTGAATCAATAAGAGCAAGATCAATCACTTCAGCAATACACTCGGGAATATCTGCTCTTCGTTCCCGAATCTTAACTGGCTCTGTTTTTAACACAGTCGTCAGATCATCGCAGTCTTTCGTAAAGTCCCTTGGGGTACGGCGCGTAATCATAAAATACATTGTTGCAGCCATCGCCCACACATCAACCTCCGGCTTAACAAACTTAAAGTCCATAACCTGTTGGCGAGGAATATATCCATGCGAACCAGCTACTGCACCTATCATCGTATTCCCAGCCATCTCCGAAAGCTCGTAAGCCTTGGCTAGACCAAAATCTGCAATTTTTGGAATCAGTTTGCCTGCTTTGTGACTCAAGAAAATATTGCTTGGTTTTATATCACGGTGAACCAGCCCTTTTGCAGAACTGATTTTCCCATCATTTAATTCAATGTTATGAATATCAATCTCATGCGCATAATCCAAAGCATCCAGACACGGAAGAACAATGTCAAAAACCTCATCCAGTTCAAGATAACTCTGCCTTAATGCGACTAGATCATAAACATTACCTCCATCGCAGTACTCCATAGTAAAAAACAAGTCTTCACTGGTCTTATAATTAGTGTGAAGCAGCCTCACTATATTCGGATGAAAAAGAATGCGGGTATGTTCCATCTCACGTAAGAAATCATATCTTAAAGCTTTATTCTGAGCGACAGAGGCCAGCATAACTTTCAGGGCAACGACTTCTCCGGACGCCAAATGTTTAGCCTTATAAACATTACCCATTCCGCCCTGCCCTATAAGTTCGATAATCTCAAAATGCTCAATCCCAAGCATATGCCTTCCACCAATCTTTTGCTCTTTTAAGGTGATAGGGCTATCGCTTTTACTTTTGCATTCTTTACAAATGTAAGGAGTACTGCTTTTCCACGGAACGTAGTCTTCAAAACGATTACCGCAACTACTGCAGTAAACCGTTCGCTTGATAGATTCACTGGAATCAAATTCGCGGTCATTTATGTTCTCGTAGCAGTTATCGCAGAGATAAACGCTACCTTCGCGATAGCAGTGAATTAAATCGTGTTCAGAAATCGTAGTTTGGCAATCAAGGCACTGCACCGGCTCGATGAGCTTAACTTTAATTTTAGTGTCACCTATAATTAATGAGTCACCACTTTTAAGCTCTATTCTTGAATCTATGATAGTTCCATTGACTGAAGTACCATTTGTACTCTTAAGATCCTCTGCGTAGATTTTGGGAAGCGATACGGTAATTTTACAATGCTCTCGGGATACTTTTGGGTCGACGGTGCTTGGAATATTCAGTTTACAGTTATTCCCTCTCCCTATTAACATCTCTAAATTCTTGTTAATAGAAAACTTAGAACCGAGCATTGGTCCATTGATAATCTGAAATGTAACTTTAAGCGACAACTACTTACCCCATTTTTTACAAACGACCCTAAGTGATATATGCTAACAATTTAACAGGATACAACTCTTTTTCTAGGTCAAGATCCCAATTAGTCACTCCTCATAATTCAAAAGAGGCTAATATATAGTTTATAATTTTTAAAATAATGAACCACAGACGCCTATTACAAATAATAACTTGTTTACAAAAAAAAAGCAGGTTGTATCAGAAAAAATGATACGACCTGCTCTGAAATAGAGAGAGCTTACTATCTACCCTTACTCTTTCTCTTTTGTTTTCTTTTCTTTTGATCGATTTTGTCAGTTCGACCTTTAAGAGAAAGACGACGCTTGATCTGACCAGTCGCTTTCTTTTTACGCTCTTCAGCTTCAGACTTCGTCTCTTCACGGCGCTTCTTACGGTAGTCTTTACGCTTCATCTTATCTTGAGATGCGGTACGATCACGTCTAAGCAATTCTTTATCTTTTCGACGCTTCAGACAAGATCCACGACCGACAACTTTACCTGCCGAACGACCGGCAAAACTTTCGATTGTTTTAGGACGGTCCACCAGTTGAATAATAATAGGAAGACCGGTCAGGTCAAAAGATTTACGAAGGTAGTTGTTCAGATAACCAAGGTAATGAGCAGCACAAAGAGTTGTACTGTTTACAAAAAGCTTGAATGTCGGAGGATTATTCTCAATCTGTGTTCCGTAATAGATTTTAAAAGGTCTGTTAATGATAGGTGGAACATTCTTCGTATACGCATCCTGAACAACCTGATTCAATAGAGAAGTAGGAATTCTTACATCCAGCTGGCTTCTAACTTCGGCAATCGCATCGAACAGAGCATCAAAGTTATAATTTCTATGAGAAGAAGTAAACACAATTGGAGCATAAGGCATACGAGGAAGCGTATAGCGGATTTCGTCTAGAACGTGCTTCTGCTTCACACCATCACAAGCATCCCATTTCGTAGCAGTAATCACACATGCTTTACCAGATTCTGTGATCATTCGAGCAATTCGACGATCCTGAGCAGTAAATCCATCGGCATTAGCTTCACAAGCAAAGATAACCAAGTCACATCGCTTCAATGTTGCTTCAACACGCATCACACTGAACACTTCTACCAGATCATCAACTTTAGAACGCTTACGAAGTCCAGCTGTATCAATAAGCTTAACCGGCTGTTCTTCACCCTGATACATCATTTTAAAGTCAACATCAACGGAGTCGCGGGTTGTTCCGGCAACGTCACTTACCATCACACGCTCTTCTCCAAGAAGTGCATTCAACAGCGTAGATTTACCAACGTTTGGTCGACCAACGATTGCGATACGAAATGGTTCATCAACCTTATCATCATCATACATAGTATCGAAATTTTCTGTGATTTCACAAAGAAGATCATCTATACCAAGTTTATGGGTACAAGAAACTGGATAAACGGTAGGATATCCCAGAGATGTAAATTGCGTAGCACCCTCTTCAAAGACAAGGTTGTCACATTTATTTGCAACAAGATACACAGTTTGATCACAGTCACGAATCTTTTTTGCAACTTCTTTATCAAGGCTTACAACACCATCCATAACGTTAACAACAAAAATAAGGACATCAGCACCTTCAATCGCAGCGTCTACCTGTTTGCGAATTCCATCGTCCCACATATCAGTAGCTTGTTCATCAAGCATTCCAAGCCCACCAGTATCCATCAGTAGAAAATGCTTTCCACGCCATGAACAAGGAGCTGCAAGACGGTCACGAGTTACACCACTTTGCTCATGAACGATCGACATTCTACGTCCAAGAACCTGGTTAAAAAGGGAAGATTTCCCAACATTTGGTCGGCCGATAATTGCTATTGTCGGCAGTGACTTACCGTTACTATTCTTATGTACACCTTGCATTTTATTCCTCAAAAATATATTAAATTATTTATTTCACAGTAAACAGAGTGGATTGGCAACGTGTTGCATTTCAAGATTTTCCAACGATGAGACCAGAGGCAACTATCCACTATTAGTTACAAACCCGCAAATATACGCTAACTTCTCTTTTTTTAAAGCTCCGCAACCAAAGCTTTTACGACAATAAATAGAAGTCATTTCCTACAGAGTCGGCCATCACCACTATTTCAAAATAAACAGAAAATAATAATTAAGGTCAACATAAACAGCCAGTAAGTACAAGTTTTAAAAATAACGTTCTCGTTTTTTACGATAAAAATGGTAGTTTACCCCAAAAATAACGGAGAACAAAACAATATGGCAAGCGCTAATATTTCTTATCAAATCCTTGAGGCAGCTATAGAAGGCCTAAAGTACTGGGAAGAGGATAAGTATTCGGTTGATGACTATCTGGATACTTTACTTAGAGATGATGACAGCATAAGAAAAACTGTTACCAGCATTCTATTCACCTATTTTAGGAATAAAGCGACTATTGATGAAATAATCAAAAGCCTCACTGATATTCTAGACCCGGAACTACGTAGAGTGCTCCAAATCACCTTAACTCAAGCATACTATCAAAATGGTATTGCAGCTGAATCTGCAGCAAATGTCGCTGTTGAATATACTAAATACAACTTCCATTTACGCCATGTGGGCTTCATTAACGCGGTATTAAGAAATGCTTTAAATATTAATCCTGTAGAGTTCATGAACTCCCTTTCTAAGAAGTACAAGAAAAAAATATTCCCGGAACTGACGAGACGCTGGAACTATACATTAGGCGCAGAATCAGCAAAGCA
>JAUVCU010000074.1 GCA_030590715.1 Lentisphaeria bacterium | reverse complement strand
GTGCCGGAATACGCACTCTTATACTTGAACGCAAAAATAAGCCCGGCAGAAAACTGCTGATGTGCGGAAACAGCCGATGTAACCTTACTACGAATATTTCTGCAGACAGAATGGTTCACTTATTTGGAGAGCCGATGTCGTCGTTTGTGAAACATGCTTTTGAAAAATTTACTCCCTCAGAACTTCAACGATGGTTTTCTTCGCGTGGACTGAAAACCGTTGTTAAAACGGGAAACAAAGTGTATCCCCATACGGAACGTGCTACTGACGTATTGAATCTTTTTCTTGATCAGCTTAGACAAAACGATGTATCTATGGCTGTTTCTTCTCCTGTTGAGTCAATAGAGAAATATGGCGAAGGCTACATAGTTCACACTCCCAACTTCAGCCTTTCTACCCGATTTATTATTTTATCTACTGGCGGAATGAGTTATCCGATGACCGGTTCTGTTGGTGACGGGCAAAACTTCGCAAAACAACAGGGACATACTATTGCTCCATATACTCCGGGACTTGTGGGATATGATGTGGACGAAAAAGTCCTTGCCGGAAGAATCGGACAGGAATTCGACAAAGTGAAGTGTAAGCTCTTTTCAAAAGAGGGAAAAGAGATCGCGGAAACCAGAGGTGTATACAAAATAGAGAAATGGGGAATCGGTGGAACGGCTATAACAAATACCAGCCGTTTTGTTTCTCGACAAGGACTTACTGATTATAAGCTTAGAATAGAATTTGAGAACGGAAAAATAGAAGAGGTTAAGCCAATAAGACCTCGCCCGCTTAAAGAAGCAATGGTTACTGTCGGCGGTGTTTCTCTGCATGAAATTGATAATAGATCAATGGAGTCTAAAAAGAGCCACGGAATCTACTTTGCCGGAGAAGTTATGGATGTTGACGGGCCTACCGGTGGATATAACCTGCATTCTTCATTTGCAACTGCACGGCTGGCCGTTGCTTCTATAGCCGATAAAATGGGCAAAACATTGGCCGCTGATGCTGAAGAGGAAAAAACTAAGAATAAGTCTAAAAACAGTTTTAGGGCTAAAGGCAATAGATCTTCTAAACCTTCTTCAAAGATGGATAGAGCAGGCAGACAAACTACTGGAGAAAAGGATGGCGAAAAACCTAAGAGCAAGTCTAAAAATAGCTTCAGGCCTAAAGGTAATAAACCATCTTCAAAAAAGAAGTTTTATAAGAAATAGTAATAATTGGAACTCTCTGCAGCTATCGGGGCCGAATATTTTGTAAATAGGCGCCCTGTGTTATACAATTTCTCTTAATAGAGCCATGTGTTAACACTAACAATAGCTGCATAGGTTTATGGATAATATTCTGTTGGTCGGCTGCGAACAGGCGGTTGCGAAAGTCATACAAACTTTTCTGGCAAAAAACGACTACAACGTCACAGCTTGTGATTCTGTAGAGCAGGGGGTTTTACTCTTAAGGTCAGAAGAGTTCATACTTATTATTGTGGATGTGCATCTTCTCGGGATGAGCAGCTTTAACCTGATTCACGACAATGAAAGCACAGCCGGCCATTCTCCAATAATTCTTCTGGCAGATTACTCCACCGTTGATCTTGCTAAGGATGCCATGAAGCACGGGGTCGTCGATTATATCACCAAGCCTTTGAAACTTCAGAATCTTCTGAATGTGATCAACAAGGCTACGGCCAAAAGAGAGATTAGACATAAAAAGATAAATCCATTAAAAGAGATAAAAACGCATTTCGGGACCATTATCGGTGAGAGTCCGGAGATATCACATATCTGCAGTTTGATAGAAAGGGTAGCTCCTACAGATGCTACAGTTTTAATTCAAGGGGAAAGCGGAACCGGAAAAGAGCTGGTGGCACAGGCAATTCACAATGAAAGTAAAAGAGCTAAAGAAAACTTTATTCCCCTGAACTGTGCCGCCATTCCTGAGCAGCTTTTAGAGTCTGAGCTTTTCGGGCATATAAAAGGAGCTTTTACGGGAGCGAGTGAAAAGCGGGACGGCTTGTTTATTGCCGCTAATAACGGGACCGTTTTTTTGGATGAGATAAATAGTATGAATCTGAATATCCAAAGTAAACTTCTTAGAGTTCTGCAGGAAAAGCAGGTCAAGCGGGTAGGGGATGACAAACCGGTTTCTGTGAATGTCAGGATAATTGCCGCATGTAATGAGTCTCTGATCGACAAAAAAAACTCCGGAGAATTTCGTGAAGACTTGTTTTACCGTATCTGTATAGTACCGATCGAAGTACCTCCCCTGAGAAGGAGGATTGAAGATATTCCAATGCTGGTTGAGCATTTTTGTCGGATGGAGTCTGAAAAACTGGACCGAAAAATCACATTGAGTGAAAGTATTATTCAGGGATTTTTGAGTTATTCATGGCCCGGTAATATCCGTGAACTGCAAAATGCAATTTCGTGTTCGTCCGTCTTGAGTGAAACGGGGAAAATATCAAAGCACGATTTACCGCCACATATTGCCAAGCTCATAAGGGATGATAGTTATGGTGGTAAGAGCGGAGGTAGCAAAAACAGAACGCTTAAAAGCTATATGCGTCGGATGGAAAAAGATTATATCAATCAAATGCTAAGCGAGTGTGGTGGCAACAGGACAAATACCGCAAAACTTCTTGGAATTAGCCGTGCATCTTTATACCGGAAGTTAGATCAAGATTAGACGTCGTTTGCTTCTGCCAGTTCTGCTCTGAAATTATTGTAGCAGTGGGTAATATCACTCGGGCTTACAAAGTAAAATGAGACATCATTACATTCCAGATAATCTTTGATTGCTGTGCGGATAGGTTTAAACCTGGGATTAAGTAAAGCCACCTGCTTTCCCCTGCCTACAGAACCAAAGACTATAATTCCTAAACGCTCGGCAATATCGGGTGGTAACAAAGAGTAAAACTCGTGCTTTATCTTGAAGCTCCTCAAATTCAAAAATGGTACCTTTGTTTCTTCTACCAGGAAGTTGATTATTCTTTCCATATTTATGTGCTCACAGTCTTCCAGTTCCATCAGAATCGAAATAGATGAAAGAGAGGCGGTTTCGGAAGCGGACTTTTCAAGACCTTTCATGGCTTCGTGAAATTGAGATTCTGTAATAACCTCTTTTTGCAGGAGGTGTTCAGCAAGCTTTATTTCGTGGCTGATATCAATAGATAAATCCTTAAGGGCTTTTAACGCATCCGATTCTTCAACTTTCGAGGCACGTATCCCTCCAAATGAATCCCCGAATGACATACTCAGTGACTTTCGACGCAATGAACCAAATACAGCTTTTTCACCTTTATCTGCATTGTCACTTTCCTGTTCCGTACTCGGGGTATTCCGGGATTTTTGCATAAGAGAGCTTAGGTCAATCTCACCAGACTCATTGGCTTCTGCTCCTTTTTCTACACTCTCTTCATTCTGTGATTTTTCCAGGAGAGAGTTTAAGTCAATAGAAGCTGATTCATTAGATTCAGCATCATTGTCGGTATTCTCAGAGCTCGGAGAGTTCTGCTTGAGTGAACTTAAATCGATGCCATCAGGTTTCTTTTCTCTATCTTCTTCCATTGCAACCTCATAAAATACTCAGAACATTATTACTAATTATGTCTTACCTGGTTCTCTTTTACAATTACAGGCGGGATTTTTTCTCTTTCTACTCTATATTTCTGCATTATTAAAAGTTCCGTATTAATTATCCATTGAGTACTATGTGCATTTCTTTGGAAATCGAGAATTTATAAATCACTGATTATTAGGGAAACACTCACTTGATGCACGTTGCAAAAATTATAATTAATTTATCTCTGGATCGTGTATTTGATTACCTTATCCCAAATCACTTAATAGGTGAAGTAAGAGTTGGAGTTCAGGTAGATATCCCCTTTGGGAACAGCCGTCGGCACGGTTACGTTATTGAAGTAACAGATAAATCGGAATATCAGCAACACCAGTTAAAAGAGATTCGTGGAATTTCTCCAACTCATCCTCCAATACCAGTTGCCTTGATCGAGCTAGGGGAGTGGATGGCAAGCTATTACTGCTGTTCACGGGAACATGCTGTCCGAACACTCCTTCCCGGAGCAATCAGAAGCGGGAAAGTTAAAGCCAAGACTGTCAAGGTTTATTCCGTTGTCGATGAAAACGCTGCCGTTGATTTTATAAAAACAGAAAAGCGCGCCAAAGCTAAAGCGAGAATTCTGAATGTTCTCTTGAGTAAATCGGAGATGATAGCCGAAGATCTTTTGAGTAAGTCTGATTGTGGACGGTCGGTGCTTCGGGACCTTGTTAAAGTTGGATTGGTAAGGGAAGATTCTAAAGAAATAAGCCGTGACCCGTTTGATGGCGTTAAAATTTTGCAGACAAAGCCACTAACGCCTAATCCGGAGCAGCAGAAAGCACTTGATCAGGTCTTTGAATGTCAGGAGCAGGCCGAGGAGAAACGGAAGGGGGGAAGCGGTAAAGCAAAGCATCCTCATACGGTTCTTCTTCATGGTATTACAGGAAGTGGTAAGACCGAGGTATATCTTCAATCTATTTCGCGGGCAATTGAGTTCGGAAGAGAGTCAATTGTGCTGGTTCCTGAAATATCTCTTACCCCTCAAACCGTCGAGCGGTTCAGGGCGCGATTTGGAAATAAGGTAAGTGTTCTTCACAGTGGCCTTTCCGATGGGGAAAGGTTCGACGAATGGACAAAAGTAAACGAAGGTAAGGTTCAAATTGTCGTTGGAGCCCGATCGGCACTTTTTGCCCCGTTTAAAAATCTTGGACTGATAGTCGTCGATGAAGAGCACGAGAATTCGTACAAGCAAAGCGAGGCGCCTAGATACCACGCCAGAGATGTTGCTGTGATGCGTGGCTATAGGGAAAATGCGGTTGTTATTCTCGGCTCTGCAACACCGTCTTTCGAGTCTTATCACAATGCGCTGAAAGGGAAGTATATTTTAGCGGAATTGACAAAAAGGGTTGATAAGTGCGTTCTTCCTCAAATACAAATCATTGATATGACGGTAAATCGTGGACCAGAAGGGAAAATAAGTTATTTTTCGAATGAGCTAAAGCTGGCTATACGGCATAGGATTATCGATGGGGAGCAGACTATTCTGTTTTTAAACAGGCGCGGTTATGCCAGACAGATGATGTGTGACAACTGCGGATATGTAGCGGAGTGCAATAACTGTTCGAGCACCTACACATATCACCGGGCAAATGAGCAGCTGGTATGCCATTTATGCAGTACTGTTCATAAGGCGCCAACCAGATGCCCAGCCTGTAATGATGAAAACATTAAATTCAGCGGGCTTGGTACAGAAAAAGTAGAGTCAATGGTGAATGGTATTTTCCCCGATGCGCGAGTGTCCAGAATGGATTCTGATACCATGACAAAAAGAACTAGCTATGAGCATGTTCTTGATAAGTTCCGCCGTGGAGAAATCGATATTCTTATCGGAACTCAGATGATTGCTAAGGGACTTCATTTTCCAAACGTTACACTTGTGGGTATTATCAATGCTGATACGAGCCTGTATATCCCTGACTTCAGGGCGGAAGAGAGAACATTTCAACTGCTTACCCAGGTTGCAGGAAGGGCCGGCCGTGGTGATCTTCCGGGGAAAGTAATTATTCAAACATACAGTCCTTTTAATCCAGCCATACAGGCTACTATTGAAACGGATTATAAAGGATTTTATGAAGATGAGATCGAAGTGCGTGAGCAGTTGGCATATCCACCCGAAAATGAACTGATACTTATTCACTTTCGTGGAACAAATGAAGCCGCTATCGTTAACTTTGCTAATCAATTTCACGGCTGGCTGCAATCGATTATTACAGAGACAATGCATATCGGAGCTGTAATGCCCTCGCCGATTGAACGGATGAAAACCAAATTCCGATACCAGGTAATGTTGCGTGGAGCACGACAACCTGGTTTGAGGGCTCAATTAAGGCATTTGGTCCTTCACGTTAAGCGGCCCAAAAATGTGGAAGTCTATATTGATGTGGATGCCATAAGTTTGATGTAGAAATAAAAAGGGCCCGGAAGGCCGGACCCCATTTGTTTTGACTTAAACTTCCTGGGAATTATCCAAGTAGTTGAAGTACAGATTGTGGCAATTGATTGGCTTGAGCCAATATTGCGTTCGATGCATTATTCATAACTTGAGTCTTACTGAATTCAGTAGATTCACGAGCCATATCAACATCACGGATCTTACTTTCAGCAGCTTGCAGGTTATCTTGATACGTCAGCAGACCTTCTTTCGTATTTGAAGGCGGTTCTGTTGAGCTGCAATTTTCGCACGACTTTGCGATACGAAGTTGATTGCTACATCAAGTTTACCAATTACATCATCAGAACTTGCTGTCAGTTTGTTTTTGTCAACAACATCATTCCAACGTACGTCGGTAGAAGTTGTACCGGCAACACTGTTGTCCGGGTTATAGGTTACTTTTTCAAAGTTACCCATTATTTCATAGTTACGAATATCAAGGTTAGGCATTTCAAGATTCAGTGTTTGATTCAAGTCTGCACCGATCTGGATATTGATACCGGAAGTCATTTCAAACTGACGAGAGTAAGAACGAGCCGTTCCACCTTTATCATTTTGAGTCCATTCAACAACGAAGTCTCCGCTACTTAGTACTGCGATGTCAACAGCTGTAGGAGCAGCAGCGCCATCACTGACCGAGATCTCCTCAAACTTAGCACCGTCTCCACTAAAGCGGTGAACTTCGAGAGTATTGGTTTTGTTTTCATCGAGGGTTGCCACCATAAAGCCGCCATCATCAAGCGAGGTCAATGTATTTAATTGAACAGTACCTGATACCGTTAATATATCTCCAGTCTTTGAACCATCTCCATTGTACTGCTGAAGTTGTTTCGCATTATTGTCGATTGTTACAAATCCTCCACCTTTCAATGATACAATAGAATCTATATCAGTAAGTCCGGATGTTATTGTGCCCCAGACAGTCTCTTGTACACCATTTGCGTCATACTTATTAATAATACCTCCATCTTCAATAAGAAATGAGCCATTATCAAATGCCGCAATATGGAATTCTGTGCCTACCGTTGCATCAACAGAGACAACACGGTCTGCAGAAAGTTCTGCATTAAAATTGACCAAGGCAACACCGGCACTTCCATCAGAAACTATTAAATTACCATTTTCCAAAGAAATTATTTCGTCAGGATCGGTGATCCCAGAGGCATTCGCACTAACATCCAGCTCATCTCCCATTTTATTACCATACCGGTCGTACCTTTGCAGATCTGTTGCGGCTGTTCCCTGTGCTACGTACCCGCCTGTGGCGAGAGATGTTATATCTGTTATACCTGCAACTG
>JAUVCU010000347.1 GCA_030590715.1 Lentisphaeria bacterium | reverse complement strand
TGAAAATGTATTTTATCTCTCATTTTAAATAAGAGACTACTTTCTCATAAGTTGTTAAAAATAACCGAAGTTACTTTTTAACGGGTTACATCATACTATTCAATTTTCAAAGATCTTTTCGCTTTTCAAACTCGTGCCGTTAGGCAGTTTGTTTTAGTAGCGCACCGTGTTTTGGTGTGGCGCATAACTAATCATGCTAACCGTTTTTTGCAAACTCAGTTTTGAATGATTATTCAGAACTTAATTTAAGCAAAAAAGATGGAGGCACGAACCGGAGTCGAACCGGTCTAAATGGTTTTGCAGACCACTGCCTAACCGCTTGGCTATCGCGCCTCGTATAATTAATAATGAGCTATTTCAAAACTGGAGGCACGAACCGGAGTCGAACCGGTCTAAATGGTTTTGCAGACCACTGCCTAACCGCTTGGCTATCGCGCCTCATTTGAAACAGCGCTTACTTTACACAAGACCTCACATTTTTCCAATCAACTTCAATACTTTTTCTCATTTTTATTTTGAGGTGAAAAAGGCTTTATTCCTTATAATAGGAATTCGCATTACCATATAAGGAGAGTATTGATATAGCGGAATTATGAAACAAGAAATTAATAAAGGAATTACCTTAAATGAGTGACAAATTATACTGTTGTAAGCTGATTGATAGATCAGAGAACCCGGAAATCACCACAGAACTACTTATCGCGATGGACTATTACTACAGTTCATGGATAGATAAAGAAGACAGTACGATGACATACCATACTGTTTATTCTGAAGTTGAAGGTGAAGAGCTAAAAGCTGCTGAGCGTATCAGTGAGCTTCTAGAAGACTGGGCTTCCTTTGGGGTGATCATTGAAGAAGTTGAAACATTCTCTATAAAGCAAGAAGACTGGTCTGAAGTCTGGAAGAAATATTTCGACATTCAGCACATCTCCGATCTTGTTGTGGTAAAACCGAGCTGGTTGGAATACGATGAAAAGCCAGGACAAGTTATAATCGAGATCGACCCGGGAATGAGCTTCGGAACAGGAAAGCACGCGACAACAACATTCTGTCTTCGCATGCTAGAGAACCTGAAAGATGAAGAAACGATAAATGACTTTCTTGACGCAGGAACCGGGTCGGGCATTCTTACAATTGCTGCTCATAAAATGGGTTACCAAAACATAAATGCTTTCGACATAGACCAAGTTGCTGTCGATATTGCTGCGGAAAACTTCGAAAAGAACAATTTCTCTGCGGACGACATAGCGCTAAGAGTCTGCGACCTTTCTGATTATAATAAAGAAGGCAAGACTTTTGACTTCGTCATCGCAAATATTCTAGGCCACATTCTACTTGCGAATAAAGAGAAGCTGGTAAAACTTCTCCATAAGGATTCATTGATTGTCCTTTCTGGGGTTTTAACTACTGAATTTGATTATTTCAGTGAAACATTCTGTGCTCTAGGTCTTAAAGAGATCCTGCGTGAGTCAGAAAATGAATGGACCGGCGGACTTTTCCAAAAGGTTTAGTACCAATCGGACCGATCAGATTGATCGGTCCGATTACTTTTTTTCAAATCTCACGTTATTGGCTTGGCTTTACTTCCGGCGAGTGTCATTTCCTTCACTAAACAATAAATAACTGGGATAACAAACGAAGACACCAGCACGACCAACATTCCACCAAATGATGGGATCGCCATCGGAATCATAATATCAGCACCGCGGCCACTCGAAGTAAGAACCGGCAGTAATGCAAGAATTGTCGTAGCCGATGTCATAAGACATGGACGTATCCGCCGATTAGCACCTTCTATAGTCAGCTCACGAACTTTTGCGATAGAGTCGATGTTGCCCTTCGCAAAGTTCTGATCAAGATACGTGGTAATAACCACGCCGTTATCACTGGCAATGCCAAACAGTGCTAGAAATCCTACCCAGATAGCGACCGACATATTCAACGGCTGCATCTGAAACAATTCGCGAAAGTCAGAGCCGAACAAGTTAAAGTTCATAAACCATTCCTGACCATAAAGCCAGATAAGCACAAAACCACCAGCCCACGCGACTGCAATTGATGAGAAAACGATGGACGTCGTCATTACCGATTTAAACTGAAAGTAGAGAATCATAAAGATAACAAACAGAGCAAGCGGTAAAACGATTGACAGTGTTTTCTGGGCTCTGATCTGATTCTCGTAATTGCCGGCAAAGTCGAAAGTGACTCCTTCCGGGCGGATTAATGCCCCCTCGCCTTCTTTCATCTTTAAATATGCATCAGCATTTTCAACCACATCAACTTCAGCATAACCAGGCTTTTTATCAAAAAGAACATATCCGATCAACTTAGCATCTTCACTTTTGATCATCTGTGGACCGCGTTCATAATTAATTTTAGCCACCTGCCCTAATGGGATCTGCTGACCTGTCGACGATGTTATCAGAATCTCATCAAGCGATTCAATCGTATCGCGCAATTCTCGCATATAGCGAACACGAACCGGATAACGTTCACGCCCTTCAACGGTCGTTGTAATCCCACGTCCACCAACCGCTACTTCAATCACGTCCTGGACTTTACGAATATGTAGTCCATAGCGAGCAATAGCCAAACGGTCTATGTCTATTTCCAAATATGGTTTCCCGACAATACGGTCAGCAAAGACCGCCGATGCCTCA
>JAUVCU010000268.1 GCA_030590715.1 Lentisphaeria bacterium | reverse complement strand
TTTTGGTTTTCAAGATATGGTTTTAGGTCGATTGCAAGAGAATCCGCAGCTTGTTCAACAGCATTAGCCGGATAGATGTTCTTATCGGCAGCTTGAATCTCCTGCGCTTTCGCGATCACTTGATTCAACGTCTCTTCTGATTTTTGCTTATCTGCATCTGTTTCACCAACCAGAACAGATTTAGTTTTCATTACGCTATAAAAATCTTTCTCTCCCAACGGGAAAATATCCCAAGCAAGAAAAGTGATAAATACTAGAACAACAAAACTTCTAAAAATAACAGGTCTTTTCATTTATTTCCCCTCTGCTGTGTCTTCTACAACAACTGTTCCGATCCCGTTTTTAGAGATCTCAACGTTAATTTTTTCAGCGATTTTAACGATGTAAGAAGCTTCTTTAACAGAAACGACGTCCGCCATCAATCCCCCTGCGGTAATTACTTTGTCTCCGGCTTTAATTGCCGAAAGAAGAGCTTCACGTTTCTTCTGCTCCTTCTTCTGAGACCTGTACATCCAGAAAATCATAACTCCGAAGATTACAACCATTGGAAGCATACCTTGAAGACCGCCTCCCTGCGCAGTCCCTTCTGCTTGTCCCAAGCAAATTAAGTTACTTAACATACAACACCCCTTTCCTTTATATTAATAATTCATTAGTTAATTTTCATAAACGCTAAAATAGCTAGACACTGTACATTATTTGCGAATAAAAACAAGACTAGTAAATATGCATAAAAGCCTGCTCAAAAGCTAAGTTTAAACGCCAGCTATAGACTCGAGAAAAAAAGGGCGGAAGATTTGAGATTATTCTACCAAAAAGACAAAAAAAAAGAGGCGCAAAAAGCGACTCTCAAGACACAAAAGGAATAGAACCTTTATTTTTTTCCGGTACTACCGAAACCACCTTGGCCGCGCAATGATTCAGAAAGCTTATCAACTTTTACCATCTCCACTCGAGGAAGTTTGCTGATAACCATTTGGGCAATCCTGTCTCCACGCTTTATCTCGAATGCCTCATCGCCTGCGTTGAACAAAATAACGCCAACTTCACCACGATAACCTGCATCAACCGTACCAGGAGTATTCAATACCGTGATCGCGTGCTTCAGCGCCAGACCACTACGAGGACGAACTTGAGCCTCATAACCTTCAGGAACTTCAATAAACAAACCAGTTTTCACCAAATGCGGGACGTGAGGCTCCATCTTAGTGTCTTCACGTGACCGCAAATCGAATGCAGCATCGTCGTGATGCGCCTTTTTCGGCTCCAAGTCTTCACACCCTTCAAACATCACAAATTTAACAGTAACCAAAGATTCCATATCAAAATACTCCAAAATAAAATTATTATCTAACTATTGAAAGTTAGGAATATAACGTGAGAACGGGAAAAAAGAATTTTAAATTTAGAATAATCGGTTTATTAGAACCACAACTATTTCAATTAAGAAACATTGGCTTATGATTACAAAACGAGATTAAAACCAAAGAAAAAACACGAGAATACTATGTTTAGAATAGGACAAGGCTACGACGTACACCAGTTAGTTGAAGAACGCGAATTAATTCTTGGTGGAGTGAATATACCACATACCAAAGGTCTACTGGGGCATAGCGATGCAGATGTATTGCTTCACGCGATAACAGATGCAATTCTGGGAGCACTCGCACTTGGTGACATTGGGAACTGGTTTCCTGACACAGATGAACAATACAAAGGTGCAGACAGTATAAAACTCCTAGAGGCGGTTGTAAATTCTGACGACCTAAAAGATTGGCAACTCGTAAATCTGGATGCGACAATAATGGCTCAAAAACCAAAACTAGCGCCACACGTCCTAAAGATGAGAGAAAACATCGCAAAAGTATTTAATTGCGACAAGACTCAAATATCGATCAAAGCGACAACGACAGAGAGACTGGGTTTCTGCGGCAGAGAAGAAGGAATTGCGGCTTCTGCAGTAGCACTACTACAACGAAAAAGCTAAATAAAAAAAAGCCCGCTATCTTAAAGTAGATAGCGGGCTGCATAGATAAACAAATTAATTATGCGTCTGAGTTCTCCTCAGACAATTCAGGATTCACCGCCAAATCGTCATCAACAGCATCATCTACTAGCGCACCAGGAGTTTCCGAAACTTCATCAACTAACTTCTTTGTAAAGCCGATATCTTCAGTAACTTCATCAATTGGCATTCCAAGAAGAGTTTTGACTTCTTTTACATCCATTGTTTCTTTTTCAAGAAGCTCCTGAGCGAGAAGTTCAAACTGATCAATATTATCAGTTAGTATTTGACGAGCTCTTTCTCTCGCACCTTCTAGAATTGACTTAATTTCGTTATCAATTTCACGAGCGGTCTCATTACTGAAAGCTGAATGACCACCTGGATGCCAAGCATCCTGTTGTTCATTACGACCGTATTTAACAACACCGATTTTATCACTCATTCCAAAATCACAAACCATTGCCTGAGCAATGTTTGTCGCACGGTCAATATCGCTCGACGCTCCACTGGTAACATCACCAAATTTAATTTCTTCTGCAACACGCCCCCCCATAAGAACAGCAAGTTCGTCAAGAAATTCGAGTTTTGTGGTGCTATAAGTATCTTCAAGCGGAAGAGTCATAGTCATTCCCAAAGCGCGTCCACGAGGGATAATAGTCACTTTATGAAGTGGAGTCGATTTTTCAGTGTGAAGATTAACCAAAGCATGTCCAACTTCGTGATACGACGTATTAATTCTTTCCTTTTCCGGCATGCGCTTGCTTTTACGTTCACGTCCCCAATTAACTTTATCTCGTGCTTCTTCGAAGTCTGATCCGATTGCACATTCACGGTCATTGCGGGCAGCGTGAAGTGCGGCCTCATTGATAAGGTTCGCAATATCAGCACCACTGAAACCAGGAGTTCCACGGGCAATAAGATCAAGATCTACATCTTCAGAAACTTTGATTGACTTAATATGTACGTCAACGATCTGACGACGACCTTTTATATCAGGAAGGTCAAGAGCAATCTGTCGGTCAAAACGACCTGGACGAAGCAGCGCCTCGTCAAGTACATCCGGACGGTTAGTTGCAGCAACAACAATTACTCCACCTTGTGTTTCAAGACCATCCATCTCAACCAGCATCGCATTAAGAGTCTGCTCACGTTCGTCATGTCCACCACCCATTCCGGAGAACCTTGAACGACCGACAGCATCAATCTCATCAATAAAAATTATGCTTGGAGAATGTTTTCGTGCCTGCTCAAACATATCTCTTACACGGCTGGCTCCAACACCAACAAACATTTCAACAAAATCAGAACCACTGATTACAAAGAAAGGAACACTTGCTTCAGAGGCGACTGCTTTAGCTAGAAGAGTTTTACCTGTTCCCGGAGGTCCCATAAGAAGAACACCTTTAGGAATCTTTCCTCCCACACGCTGGAACTTTTCTGGGTCTTTAAGAAAATCAATAATCTCTTTTGTCTCTTCCTTTGCTTCATCTGCACCTGCAATATCATCAAATGTAATTTGAAGATCTTCAGGAGCAATCATGCGGGCTTTGCTCTTTCCGAACTGCATATCACCTTTTCCTGCGGATTTCATCTGACGAGAGAACAGGTAGTAAAGCAGTCCGACATTTATTTTTACCGGGAGAAGGCTAAAAATAA
>JAUVCU010000037.1 GCA_030590715.1 Lentisphaeria bacterium | reverse complement strand
GTTTGTAACTAAAAGTAATGTTTCCGGACCACCATCATACAAAAGCTCAACTTTCTGATCCCTACTGCATATCATAGAAATATCCTTGACAAAAGCTTCACAAAATGACTTTACATGAGTCTTGAAAGGAGAACTCTTAATAGTTTCATATTTTGCCCCCACAGCATCAATAAGACCATCAAGCACCTTAAACTCAACATCTGTCAGTTCACGGATGTGCCGGCACTGCCGAGATACCTTCTCCAAACCTTTTTCAGCACAAGAACGCTCAGCCATTTCAGCAAGCATAGAAATAGTAACCATAGGGTCTCTAAGTTCATAATACGACATAGAAATAATTTTGTCTCTGATCTTGGAGTAATCTTCCTGCTGCATTTTTCTATCACCAAGTTCCCGTTTAATATTAAACAAAGTCAAATGAGTATTGATTTTGGAAAAAAGTTCCGTCTCGTTAAGCGGCTTCACAACATAGTCTGCACCACCAGAATCAAATCCTTTTTCTGTATCAGACACCCCGTTTAAAGCACTAATAAAAATAACAGGTATAGATTTTAACAGATCATCTTCCTTAAATTTATGACACACTTCAAAACCATCCATCCCAGGCATCATAATATCAAGTAGAATAAGGCTCGGTAACTCGGACCGTGCAATATTCAACGCCTTTTCTCCGCTATCGGCAAATAACAGTTCACACTCAACATTATCCAGGATTTTACTTATAACTTTTAAGTTTTTAATATTGTCATCGACCACGAGTATCTTATCCATTTGCCTTCCCCTTCAGCATCTGAATTATTGTGCCGAATTCAAACTCGTCAGCATATTCCCGTACTGCTTCCACAAAAAGCTTCAATACGTCACTTTCTGTTTCAATATTTTCAACCTCATCCAACACAGAATTAATTCTGTTAACAGAACCGATCTCTGCGGCATAGATCAAGCTTTTAACAATCTCATCTGGAATTTCTTCGATGGCTTTGTTAAGTTCCTCTTCACTATAGTTGGTATCAGGTATTTCCTGACTAAAATACTGGAACTCAAGATTCAATAAGCTACCGATAGTTTCAAAAACTTTAGATTGTTCAAACGGTTTAGAGATATAGGAATCGCAACCGGCTTTAACGGTATTGTTAATTTCCTCCTCACTGGCAAGAGCTGACAGTGCCACAATATGTGTAGTTTCGTCACAATCTTCCTCTTTCTCTATTTTACGGATCTGCCTCACCGCTTCGATTCCACCAATTCCCGGCATCATAATATCCATAAAAATAAGATCAGGCCGGTGCTCCTTAAACATCTCTACTGCAGACTCTCCACTATTAGCTTCTAAAACGTCAAATGTAGCGTCCTCCAGAACAATAGACAGAACTTCTCTATTTATCTCTACGTCATCAACAATAAGTATTTTCTGTTTCTCGCCTTCATACCCCAAGACATTATCGATAACAGTATCGCGCTCTTGTCCTACAGAACTACCTTCAACTTCTTCGAGGTCCAGATCAAACCAGAATTTTGAACCAACTCCTTCGGTACTTTCTACCTTTAACTCACCGTCCATCAAACTTACTAGTTTTGAACTTATTGAAAGCCCCAACCCTGTTCCCTCAACTGATCTATAGAAATCAGCTAACTGTATAAACGGATCGAAAATATAATCCAGTCTCTCTTCTGGAATACCGACCCCCGTATCAGCAACAGAAAATCGGACAAGATTATCTTCTTTGGTAACAGTCAGCGTTACCGCCCCTTCATTCGTGTATTTCATAGCATTACTGAGAAGATTCAGTATAATTTGCCGCAGTCTTTGCTCATCTGCATTTACGTACATATTGATATCTTTATCTACCTCCAGACTCAGTTTTATCGCCTTACCCTGATATTTAGATTCGACCATTTTTAAGGTAGAATCCAAAAAAGAGTTCAGATAGAATTTTTTAGGTGTAATCTCCATTTTGGATGCGTCGATTTTCGAAAGGTCAAGAATATCGTTGATAAGTTCAAGCAAGTGGTTTGCGCTATAATAAATAACATTGACAGCCCCCTGAACATTTCTTGCAAGACTCTTCTCTTTTCTTAAAACTTGGGCGTATCCCAGGATACCATTGAGTGGAGTGCGTAATTCATGACTGGCATTAGCTAAAAATTCACTTTTCAATTTACTGGCAGCTTCCAGTTCCTTGTTCTGGTCATACCTCTCTTTTGCCAGTATATCTAATCTTTGCTTTTCTTTTATCAACAGGTTGGATGTATTTTTCAGTTCCGTAATATTTTCATTAATACTTACAAAACCTGTTAAATCACCAAACTCATTTTTAATTGGAGCAATTGTTGAAAGTTCCCAGTAAATCTCGTCTGAACCATTTTCCTTCTTTAATAACTCCCCCTGCCATACAGATCCGGATCTGACAATGCTCCAAACTTCTTCGAGATCTATGCTACCGTAGCCTTCGAGCGACTCAATACTTTTTCCGAGTACCTCACCTTTTGATTGGCCTGTAAATTTTGAAAAAGCGTCATTTACATACTCGATAACTCCATTCGTATCCATAATCGCTATAGAGCTGGGCACCTGGTCTACTGCAGCCCAAAGCCTTTCCAGCTCCTTGACCTGCTCTTTTCTTTCGGTAATGTCTATATACGTACCAATCATCCGAACCGGGTTGTTATCCTCATCCCAGCTAACCACTTTACCACTGTCATAAATCCAAATACTCTTTCCATTCTTGTGATTTATACGTAGCTCACATTCATAATATTCTGTTTTACCATCCATATGTTCTAAGAGCGATAGCTCAAACAGCTTCATATCGTCCTTATGGAGCATCTGATTGCGTGTTTTAACAGATATAGGCTCCAATTCTTCAAGTGTATAACCTGAGATTTCAGCCCAACGACTGTCAACGATCAACTCTCCTGTTATTATATTCCAATCCCACAAACCGGCTTTAGATGCACTTAAGGCCTGTTCAATCCTCTCTTTATTTTCTCCGACCTGCATGCTCTGCTCTACGGCCTCGGTTACATCATTAAATAGAATCACAATTTCACCATTTGGAAGTTTATATATAAAACTGGTAAAATATCTCGTGTCATTCTCTTTTTTGAATGGATACGTTGGGACGTTTTCAGCTACACCACTATTACAGACTCTATGAATTGCACCCAAAAGACCCAGCTCTTTGATATTAGGCAAAAATGTTATTAATGACTTGTTTACAAGTTCCCGTTTTGTGATACCCAAAATGGCTTCTGCATTCCGGTTGAAATCAACAACGGTATAACCCGACTTATCATGACTATTGGAACAGCACACGATAACCCCACTGTTCATATTATTGAACAACTCACGGAACCGAACTTCATTAATCAGCAGTTTAGATTGAGCATGGCTTCTCAGTTCATACTCTTTGAGGAATTTCCTTCGTGCAATTAACACACTGAGTAGTCCAATCAAAAAAATAAAAACATATATCAGGCAATTTATCAGAATATTTTTCTCTGTCGCATCACGGAAGTCTTTAATAGAAGTAGTTAAACTTATAGCCCCTCTTATATCACCGACTTTATACCCTTGTTCTTCATGACATGACAGGCAACTTGCCTGCGTCAGCAATGGCTTTATCAACCTTAAAGATGGTGGACTCACCGAATGATTAATGACACTATTTTCCTTTCTTCCCCGATCAAAAAGCCTAAGAGATTCTGCTTCCCACTCATCGGGTGCATTTATCGGATTCAACGGTTTTAAACTTGTTAGACGGACAGATACATCAGAGTCTGATTTCACCAGATCATTAACCTGCCGGATCATATATGCCGGGTTAATTTTCGTTAAGGTGATTCCGTCCGGGCCTGGAATTTCTCTATTTTCTACATTCAGGTAAGGGTTTGGCCGATTTGTATCCGTCATTACAGTATAAACACCACCATGAACAGAATTCCATTTGCGAAAAGCCATGTCTCTCCCTAAAACAGCCCTGGCCTGGGACAATGCCAGAGTTTGTGATTTAGAGCGCTCGTTATACGCTAAATGAATACAGGACCCCAGACAGATAAACACCCACGCGACAAGTGATACTATGAAAAATAAGTTTAGATTATATCGATTTTTACGAATCATTATAGCTTCGCCCCTATTGATAATAAACTTTCATTGATCTGTAGTAAACTACATAATTATCTTACATTTTCTTTACTAATACAATGCGAAATCCAGTACAGTCATAAGCATTTGAAAAATGGTTTCTGTCGCGACTGGCAGATCGACACTCATTTTCCGAGTCAAACCAGCTACCGCCACGTATCGATTTGAATGATGAATCAACCTCAGGACCTCCCAAAGACGTCCTATAAGAATCAATGCACCATTCACTCACATTTCCGTGCATATCATAAATCCCCCATGAATTAGGCTTAAAACTACCTATTATTGCAGTACCGCGTCTTCGACCTTCGCGACCACGACCAATCACCTCTGAATTTCCCTCTCCGGAAAAACTTACCTGATCAAAAGAGATCTCATTTCCCAGGCTGAATCGTTTAGTATTTCCGGCTCTGCATGAATACTCCCACTCGACTTCAGTAGGTAGCCGGTATTCCATATCATCAGTCAGTTGCGCTATTTCCCTTTCCCTCTCAGTCAACCTTTCACAAAATTTCATTGCGTCCGCCCAGGAAACCATCTCTATAGGTTTATCCAAATTCAGTGAGGTAAAAGAACTAGGGTTCTCACCCATTATTGACCGATACTGCTGCTGTGTTATTTCATATTTCCCTATCCAAAAAATATTTTCAACTCTTGTATTAAAAGCTGCTTCATCATCATCTCGTCCGATTTCTTCCGCAGGGCTCCCTAAAACAGCTTCTCCTTGCGGAACCCTGACAAACTGAATCCTATAATTTGGAATCACCCATTCGCGATCATTTATAACCTTTTGCCAATAGTCGAGCTTTGACTCATAAATATTATTTTTTAACTCAATCAACCTACTTATATGTTCCTGAGGAAGAAAAGTGATAACTTCAGTTTTCTCAACTTCCCCAACGGCCGTCATCGCTTCAACAAAATATCGGTTCACAGAACTTTCCGCATCAATACGAATTTTACCTTTCATAAGAGAATACAGTTTAAGGACTTCTGCATGTTTTGAAGTAAAGACGATCATAGCTTTGGATTTTCGCACTCCGCTTATGGCTTGGGCATTAGAATTGTAACCGGGAATCTTGAGGACTTTTAAGTAAACCAGTGAAGAATCATGGTATTTACCCGAGTAGAAGAGCTTACCCGCTTTAAGTATTCCATCCTCAAACGCATTTTTATTTTTTGTACTGACATAAACCCAGAGCCCGATTCCAGAAAAAACAATGAAGAACACAATCGCGAGGGATACTTTAATAAAAAGTTTCCTTCGTGCTGCTTCTAACACCTGGGTTGCTTCCAGCTCTTTTAATAAGTTCGCAGCTTTGACTTTAATATCGTTTCCACTAACTTTCTTATTATCTAAAAGGTCATCAGGTCCGTTTAATTTAGCGACCACCCTTTGGAGGCGACTACTTTTAATTTTGGCATTCTCAAAATTTCTCTCATCAACAAATTCCAGTAACTCTCCATAAAGAGAGAGAACTTCGAGCCCATACTGCTTTTCCATTAAGTTTAACTTTATATTATTTTCAACCACCTGAAAATATTTACCCGTAGAGTGAACTGTTAAATATTCCTGAAAAACGTTAATAGCGGTTAAATATTCTTTTGACTCTATAAACGGGTTCGCTTTGACTACAACTCTCCGATAGTCATCCTCATCTATTCTTAGGGGTAATTCTTTAGCCTGAAGATTCACATATTCATCAGTTAAAACCAATTTTCTGAAAGCCTCAACAGCTTCCAACGCGCCGGCATTATTGCCGCTGTCCAGCAGAACCTCAATATTTTCTCTGTGCTGTTTAGCCTGAGCAACTTTTTCATCCATAGACTCTTTTAAAGAAACAGTACCTTCAGACACAGCTTTCCCTTTGTCTCCAAGAAACTTGCAATCCTCCGGCAAGCGACCAAACTCTTCATAAAAATGCTCGGGATCTCTCAATCCTATAAACTTTTTCATTCTTTGGGTAAGAAATTGAATTTTTCGGAAACTTATTCTGTTTGTACGACACCTAGCACAAGTATCTTCAGAATATGCGTACATGACCGAACATTCGGGGCATGAAACAAGAAGACTGCTGTTACATTTTGCACAGACCTTTATTCTGGACTCATTAGAAAACGAACATGAATGACAAACATTTTCATCTGTATCTGAAGACAATGAGTCGAGATCAATAAAATCAGGAAAAAGTTTTTCCAACTCAGAAAGCATTGATTCTGCGGATTCAAAACCACTTGGAGACTGCATGGCAGTTTCAACAATCTTAAAAATATCAGCTCCCGCCACTCCACCTACGTCCGGGACATTCAATGCGTTTACACTTTGAACAGCCTTCCCGCACATAATATCGTATAAGACTTTTCCAAGTGCATGCATGTAAGGAGGAGAACCAGACTGGTCCGGATAATAATTTAAATTATCTAAACTCCGTTTTACATCGTCATCCGATAACAAAGGGAATTCATAGTTGATGAGTTTAGGAGTGTAAGAGCTTTCATTCTCTTCAAGAAATATATTCCCCGGAGTAAGCATACCATAAGCAAATCCCTTCTTTTCCAAGTAATTTACTCCGTTACATATATCCCGAAACCACTTGAACTTTTCTTCGGTATGTTGGGCTGCATGCTCCTCGTCCTCTAAAAAATCCTGAAGGGTGTAGCCGGACAAAAACTCTGTAACAATATAAAGTTCATCATCGAATAATTCATAATCAGTGACCTGACTGAGATTGTTATGCGCTACGTTGAGGAGGGATTCACCATTTTTAAAAAAATGATCCTGCAGCTTTGACAAACCAGATTCAGATAATTTCTCTTTTTCAAGAATCCTTAAAGCGACTAAGTTATCATAGTGAAGGTGGTCCTTCGCCTGATACACAGCACCCGACAATGAGTCTCCTACTTTCTCTACAACCTCATAACGGCCAGCGACTTCAGTGCCAACAGCTATACTGTTTTTGTCCTGAGACATATATTTCTCCGGAAGAGTAGCATTTTTGTATTACTTCAAACGACTATACAAATCATAACAAATCCTCAAAGCAAATACCAATATCGGCAGTGTATTACCCCTACATCTTTGTATATAAAGCTTTTAGCTGAAATATCCGGATTGATGTTGTGTTGTGCTAATAATAAATTAGATTTAGGCAAATCTAAAAAAACACTATTAGAAGTAGGGATAAAAAGATGGAAGCGGTAAAAGAAGATATAAAAATAGAAAACCAGAAGATCTTTAAGAAAATATGTAAGAAAGCGACAAAAGCGATCAACACCTTCAACATGATCGAAGAAGGAGACAGAATTCTTGTAGGTCTAAGCGGCGGAAAAGACAGCATGCTCCTTATGCACGTTATGTCACATCTTCAGCGCAGATCCCCAATTAAATTTGAGCTTATGGCTGGTACGTTTGATCCTGGCTTCAATGAATTTAATATTGAAGAACTTACTGCGTATACAAAAAAACAGAACTGGGATTATCATGTTACGTCACTTGATATGAAACCGATTTTGGATGAAAAGAGTAACAGCCGTAACCCTTGCAGCCTTTGTTCACGTATTCGACGCGGAAACCTTCACGGACTAATGGATCAGCTTGGCTGCAACAAACTTGTTCTTGCTCAACATCTTGACGATATCTGCAACAGTCTTCTTATCGGACTATTCCGCGGGCACGGTCTAAAAACAATGGGACCGAACGTACTTGCTGACGGTGGGAAAAAACGACTTATACGCCCTTTTGCTTTTACTCCGGAATCATGGGTTATCGAATGTAAAGAACTATTTGACTTTCCTCAGACGGGAGACTGCGATTACAAACAACAGGTAGAAGATAATGGAGACCGGGCATTCTTTGCGAGATGGCTGAAGTCACTTGAGACAAAGTTTCCAAGTGTACGCGAAACAATGCTGGCTTCGATGATGGATGTCAGAACAGAGCACCTTATGGATCTCAAACTTCTGAAAGATTACATTCCTGGATTGAACGCTGAATAGAAAGTCTATTTAACAGATCGCAAAAAAAGAGCTTAATCACTTTCCTGATTAAGCTCTTTTTTGTATTTACAAACAGAATTTGGTCTCAATTTTTTGAGACCAAAATTAAACACAACACATTTATATCTAATGACTTAAACCTGTCTTTTAAATATATCGGCTATCTTTTTCAGGCTATCTTTTCACGCTGCATTTATATCTAAACAGGCTATCTTTTCACGCTGCATTTATATCTAATGACTTAAACCTGTTTTTTAAATATATCGGCTATCTTTTTCACTGATTAAGCTCTTTTTATTTATTTGGAAATAAAGTCGGAGCATATAGTTGCAGCTCTCACTGCAGCACCATCTTTATCTGCTGAAATTGAATCAACGACAAAATCAATGCCGCCCAGAACCTCTTCACGTCGGCTTCCGCCTGGCAATATCTTTTCAACAGCACGACTCAATCTTTTACCGTTAACATCTTTCTGAAGGAACTCTTCGTAAACAGTCTTCTTACCAAGAATATTCACCATTGTGAAATAATCCAGATTCACAACTCTCTTAGCAATTGCATATGTTACCGGATTCATTTTGTAAACAGCGACAAGAGGTAACCCGGAAATAGCACATTCAACCGTCACTGTTCCTGAAGCCGCGATACCTGCCGTTGCCTTCTGCATCCAGTAGCGGGTCTTGCCACACGAAATTTCAATTTGGGGAAGATCTTCACTTTGGTATTTTGATTTAAAGCTAGTGTAAATATCTTCAATTTCAGAAACAATTTTTTCACGCGGAGCAGAAATAACAAACTTTAGGTCATTGTTATTTTTGTGGAGTTCCAGAGAAGCCTCAAGCATTGGGAAAAGTAGTTTTTTTACTTCGTTTGAGCGGCTTCCAGGCAACAAGACCACTGTATTATCGTCTCTGACAATATTTTGATCAATCTGGCTTTTTATCTCGTTCACAAGCGGATGACCGACAAATTCTATATCCAAACCAGTCCCAGCATAAACATCAACTTCAAATGGGAAAATACACATCATCTTATCAACGACTTTAGCCAAAGTCGGGATACGCCCTTTTTTCCATGCCCAAACCTGCGGGCTGATATACCAGATAACAGGAATTCCATGCTCGTGCATTTTTTTTGCAAAGCGAAGGTTAAATCCAGGATAATCAATGAGAACAACTGCATCTGGTCTTTCTTCGAGAGCCTTATCAACCAGTTGTTTAAAAACCTTCTTAAAAGTTCTGATCATTTTTAAAACTTCAACAAAGCCCATCACACCAAGCTCAGTAGAATCCACCAGTATGTCAACACCGGCATCACGCATTTT
>JAUVCU010000298.1 GCA_030590715.1 Lentisphaeria bacterium | reverse complement strand
CATGACATTGATACCTGGCGTTGTTTACGCAATAATATGGGAGTTTAACGGTGTTGCCCCTCGACCATTATGGCTCTTTGATCTTAGGGGCTATTCAGAAGGGCTGGGGATGAGCTATCTGTTTCAATTATATTGACTCTTTCGGGCTTTAGACTTAATATAGGTTTGTGGCGCGTCTGATTGGATGAATTGGAGTGAAAATAAAGGTATCTATTATGGTTACACGTAGAATCAGGTTTTCTCAGGAGAATGAGTGCATTGTAAATATTTCTGATGGGGAGAGGGGATGTCAGGGTCTTTTAAGGGATGAATCATTTAATGGATGCTGCGCGATTTTCTATAAAAACTTTCCGTTCAGCACAGGAGATACCGCAGAAATCCGAATGGGAGACCAGGGTAAGTACAAATGTGAAATCGCCTGGGTGAAAGAGTTCGATGAAGTTCTCATCAAAGCTGGAATCAATATTAAAGTTTAGATTTCCCATTCATTATTTTTTCGAATTCATCAGTGTTATCAATATCGCTCATGATATTTACCACTGTTTTGTCTAAAACAGGGTGAATCCAGTCTTTTGCTATTTCGGCAAGTGGAATCAATACGAAAAGTCGGTTTGCCATTTCTTTATGCGGGATTATCAGGCTTTCCGTGTTTTTTGTTTCCGAGCCGAAAAATATTATATCAAGATCAACTGGTCTGTCTGAGTTTCTTTTATATATCTCAGGTCTTCCGGCTTCTCTTTCTATTTTCTTGCAGAGACTTAGCAGTTCTTCGGAGCTTTTTGACCATTCGCCGGTAATAGCGGAATTTACAAAATCAGGAGCTTTGTTAGAGCAGTCTACAGGTGTTGTTGAGTAGCATGATGAGTGCTTTACGCATTTTAGGCCTGCTGTTTTAAGTTTTTCAATTGCGACCCTGAAGTTGCCTTTGACATCTCCGATATTACCACCAATTGACAGTGCAACTTTTTCCACGAACGATACCTTTTAATTTTTTAATCCGATTAAAACCTGTTTTATTTTTTACACCTGAAACCATTTATTACAATAGGCTTTTGCTTATTCTCATGATTCTCATGAATCTCATGGTCCTGTATTCGTGTACCGGTCTCGTTTGCAGGAAATGGACATGCCGTAATTCTACTAATTCGGGGGATAAATTGTTACATACTTTCAGCTTTGCTGTCATTAGAGCAATTGTTGCTCGAAATTACCTGTGTTTCACCTATATTCTTTATGAAATAAATATAATATCAGGAAAAAATAAATGAGTGATAAACCAAAGGTATACTTTCTGGGCGCAGGCACAATTGCTGTTCCTGTTTTGCAGCAGTTAGTTGATTCAGATGTTATTGATTTAGTTGGTGTAGGTACGCAACCCGATAAAGTCGCAGGTAGAAAAAAACAGTTGGTTCCAACTCCTGTCGGAGCATGGTGTTCTGAAAATGATGTCGATTTAGACAAGCCTGTATCTGTTAACGCCCCTGAATACCTTGATAAACTTAGATCTTTAGATCTTGATTTTATACTTGTAATATCATTCGGACAGCTATTAAAAGAAGAGATTCTCAACCTGCCGAAAGTATCATGTGTTAATATTCACGCCTCTTTGCTCCCTGAACTTCGTGGAGCATCTCCTATTATTGCATCACTGCTGAATCAATGTGAAAAAACTGGTGTTGCATTTATGGAAATGGATAAAGGCTTGGATACTGGTCCTGTTTACAAAATGTTCGAACACGTTATTAGTCCTACGGAAAGGTGCGATGATTTGGAACTGAACCTTGGAATTCTTGGTAAAGAACATGTAGACGACACTCTTTTAGCAATTTATTCAGGTGAGTTAGGTGCGGTAGCGCAGGATGATTCTAAAAGCACTTACACTGGAAAAGTGAAAAAGAGTGATGGAGTGATTGACTGGTCTTTAGCTGCTTCTGAAGTTTTGGCAAAGGTAAGAGCTTATTACCCATGGCCTGGAGCTACTTGTAGGTATGAAAGAAAAAAAGGACCTGTTGTGATACGAATTACAGAGGCTGAGGTCGTTGAAATGACTGGAGCCCCAGGTGAGGTCTTAGTAGCTGGTAAGAAAGAATGGATCGTTGCTTGCGGCGTTGGTGCATTAAAGTTGAATAAAGTTGTGCCGCAAGGAAAAAAAGAGATGGGTGGAGCAGACTTCCTTCGAGGTTGTCAAATTAGTGAAGGAACTATCCTCCCGTAAATAATAAAATATAAGTAACTTATTCGGATTAATGGTGTTAGCTCTTCTTTTGCTGGCGGTGTTTTGGTATGATTTATGAATAATACTGCTTATTAATACGGAAGTTTAAAATGAAAGAAATAAAGAAAAAAAAGCAGTTAATTGTTAACTGCGAAAAACTTGAGACGCGCGTTGCTCTGATGAATGACGGCCGTCTTGAGGAATATGAAATAGAAAGGGATGAAGACCGCTCTCTTGCTATGTCCGGGTCTGTTTATCTTGGTAAAATTTCAAATATTGAGCCGTCCCTGCAGGCTGCATTTGTAGATATCGGAGAAGAGAAAAATGCTTTTCTTCACTATTGGGATATGATTCCAGAAAGCTTTGATACTGCAGAAAACATCAGAAGGAATGCTGCTCAAGCTAAGCCGGAAGATGCAGATAAAAAGAAAAGTAGATTTTCTGATAAACTGAGATCAGCCTTTACGAAAAAAGAAAAGAACGAGATCAAAGAGCTTGAGCGTAAACGGCGCAAAAAGAAAATATCTATTAACAATATTCCGTCGATGTTTCCAAAAAACACCAAACTTCTTGTACAGGTTAGCAAGGGTCCTATTGGAACAAAAGGTGCTAGAATCACGACAAACCTTTCTATTCCTGGTCGATACCTTGTTCTTCTGCCATTTTCGGACCATATCGGTCTTTCAAAGAAAATTGATGATCGCACCGAGCGAAAACGCTTGAAAAAGATTTTGAGTGAACTGGATATTCCTGAAGGAATGGGACTTATATGCCGTACTGTTGGTGAGGGACGAAAAAGCACTTACTTCAAGCGAGATTTAGACATGCTTCTTGATGTTTGGCACGAAGTAGAGGAGTGTCTTGCTAACCCGAAAGTACCGCAAGTTGTTTATCAGGAACCGTCGCTGCTTAAACGGACTGTAAGGGATTTCCTGACAGAAGATATAGATGAAATTATCGTTG
>JAUVCU010000342.1 GCA_030590715.1 Lentisphaeria bacterium | reverse complement strand
CTCTCCAGTTCCATATCGTCCAGAAGCTGTTCTTGAAGATCACGTTTCGAAACCGTTCCCGTTTCCTCGATCAGGCGGTCTGAAAGCGTTGACTTTCCGTGGTCAATATGCGCAATAATCGAAAAGTTTCGTATTAAACTTATATCTTTCATTAATTGGTTTTTCCTTGTGAAATTTTTATCTTTTATTTTGCTAGTAATCTACAGTAAAAAAGAAAATTTTCTACGGCACCAAAACAATAAATAATAAGGCTAAAATGAAAGGATTTAGAAGCAGGGGAATTTGTCCGGAATATTTGCGGTAAACTCAATGCTCTCCCCAGATACAGGATGCTTAATTCTGATTTTCCAGGCATGAAGAAACATCACATCGTCATCATACGTCATAGGCCTGTCTTTCATTATTTCGGTGTTTTTGTAACCGTGATCACCCACAATATGAAATCCCAATCCAGCTAAATGAAGTCGAATCTGGTTTGTCCTGCCACTTTTCGGAATAGCTTTAACCAGCGTCTGATTTTCACGTTCAAAACGCTTGATTACTTCGAATTCTGTATGAGCAGGATGACCCTCGTCACAAAGTTTCCGCATTCCGCTGACGATCGTGTTCTTTCCGATCCTCTCTTTTGATGCAAAAGAATCGTCCTCGATAATCCCGTCCACCAGCGCAAGATACTCTTTATGCACCTCTCTATGCTCAAACTGCCGCATTATCTTTGTTGCAGAAGCTTTCTTTTTGGCAAAAATCACCGCTCCAGTAGTATTGGCATCTATCCGATGGGTGATTTTAAACTGCGTTCGAGGCATAGTCAGTTCAAGAAAATTAAGAAGTGTATTTTTGGTAAAACGTCCGCAGGCATGCATCGGCAATGGTGCCGGCTTACTCACGACAATCATATCTTCGTCGTCGTAGATCAGTTCTACATTTCGATTAACTGGGGGATCTGTCTTTTCATCAGATGTGTGGCTAAGGCGATACCCGGAAACCACTGTAAAATCAGGCGTAGTAGGCTTCCCGCTTACCTTCAGATCCCCGCTTTCAATTTTACTCAACCATTTTTCTCGCGGAATCATCGGCACGGAATCGACCAGAAAATCAATAAGCTTCCAGCCGTCGTGCTTCATCTTGACTGAAAAATTATAATCGCTCCGAAACGGAATGCTCCCCGGAAGCGGTGCGGTAACACCCTTAAGTCTTTGTGAAAAATCTTTCTTGTTCATCGCCTGCCTTATTATTCTTAAATTCACTAGATTATAGGATCTATGATTCCTTTTTCAACAGCTCTTTTTTATAATATATACGTCTGTGCTTGTTTGTGTATGTCTGTCTGTATAAAAAAAGGAACACCAATGGAACATCTTATTTTACCGCATGGAGGCTACAGAAAACTCAAAAGCTTCCAACTGGCACGACTTATCTACGACATCACTGTTATTTTCTGCGAACACTATATCAACAAGAAAAGCCAGACTATCGATCAGATGGTTCAGGCTGCACGTTCCGGAGTTCAGAATATTGCAGAAGGATCCCAAACCTCAAGCACCTCAAAAAAAAGCGAGATATTCCTAACAAATGTAGCTCGGGCAAGCTTAGAAGAGTTAAAGCTGGATTACGAAGACTATCTAAGACATAACGATAAACCACAGTTGTCACCAAATGAACCAGTGCTTAAAAGATTTAAAATGCTGCGTTGTATAACAATAGAACAATTTAGGAGTTGGGTCCACGAAGAACACCGCTCTAACCCGATTAACAAGTCTGATAGCCTGGCAGCAAACGGAGCACTCTCACTACTTAACTTATGTTGTTACCTTTTGGACAAGCAGATTACAAGACTTGCTGAAAAGTTTGAGAATGAGGGCGGTTTTGCTGAACGACTCTACCGCGTGAGGACGGCAAGCCGCAGCAAAAATAATTGACACAGACAATCACAAACATCAACAGACTCACACGACATCCATGTGTGTTAGCCAATAAAGGTCTGAACGAAGGTCAAACAATGCGAACTTCGACAGATTTAGAAACATACGATAAGAAATAATAATGCGGACTGAAATAAAAATAATTGAAAATAGGTTAGGAGAAAAAGTCACGGGAACGCATCCAATCGGCGGAGGTTGTATTGCAGATTCAGCGCGTATTGATCTTGAATCCGGTCAATCATATTTTTTAAAGTGCTACAATACAAATAACCAAATGCTGATTAATGAGACCAACGGATTGAGAGAGCTTCGTAAGGCCGGAGCAATCAATATTCCCGAAGTTATTATTGCTGACGACACATTTCTTCTGCTGGAATATATTGAGCCGGGCCGGCAGAAAAAGGATTTCTTCTCAATCTTCGGCCGACAGTTTGCGCAACTCCATAAATGCACGGCAAAATCATTCGGTTTCTACGAGGACAATTTTATCGGTTCCACACCACAGTACAATATCCCGACACAAAATGAGGCCACAAACTGGACTGAATTCTATTTTCAAAAAAGATTATTACCACAATACAAAGTGGCTGAGCAAAACGGCTATGCCGATGCTCAAATCTCTAAGCTATTTATGAAGCTTGAAAATAAGATTGCCGACATATTAACAGGAACCGACGAATCGCCATCATTGCTTCATGGAGATTTGTGGAGCGGAAACTTTCTGATTGGAAAGAATAACACCGCATGGCTTATTGACCCTGCAGTTTATTACGGGCACCGC
>JAUVCU010000069.1 GCA_030590715.1 Lentisphaeria bacterium | reverse complement strand
GTTGCCATGCTCACCTTTGACAGTACATGGCGACTTCGCTACGGAACCGGTAATAAATATCATCACCGGCTTTGGAAGCAGTTGATCAATTGGGGAGTGAAGGACAAGCTCAGGTCCGGCAATAATTTTGTCAGAATCGGTAGTGACAATATTTCTTACTCCAACGATAAGCCGGTAAAAATAATGGCCAAGATACTCAATAAAAAATACAGCCCGATAAATGGTAAAAACTTTCACATCACGATAAGGCGAAATGGTAAAAACATAAGAAAACGCCAAATGAACTACATCGAAAAGTCTTCGGGCAGATATGAAATAACTTTTGATCCATTCGAAGTTTCGGGAAGTTACACCGCTCTGATCGAAGGAAAAATACTTTCCAAAGAAAAACTCATTGGTCCGGAGGAACAGGTTTCCACAGACTTTGTCATTTTTAAAAACAAATCGCCGGAAGAGATATCGGAACTGACTTCAAGAGATAATATTTTGAGAAAGGTATCAAATATAACCAATGGTAAACTGGATTCGATTTTGAACATCAATTCCTTCATCGGATATTTCGGAAATGGTAATAAATACATAACAATAAATGACGATGTCACAGTATGGGACTCGGCGTGGATACTGATAATATTACTGTTGCTGCTTTGTGCGGAATGGACCATACGTAAAATAGGCGGGCTGATTTAATGAGAAGTAACCGGCAAAACCATACACACACAATTCCGGCGGAAATAACGGACGCACTGGATAAAGTTCTGCTTAATTTAAAAGTGGCAGTACTTATCAATGGATCACTGACTCTGCTCATGGCAGGCATTACACTCTTCGCGACGTTCATCCTTTTAGACTATCTGACGTTCATAGATTCAGCTCTGGCTACGTGGATTATTTCTCTTATTAATTTCACAACAATGGGTGTAATCTTCTACCGAGTGCTCTTCGTGCCTTTGAAGAAAAAAATTACGCATACGCAAATAGCGAGGATGCTAGAGATTAAGAATCCCCAACTTGAGGAGAGGATAAGTTCGGCTCTTCAGCTTGCGGAAGAAAACAGGTCCGTCTCGCCCGAGCTGATAACCGAATTAATAGAAAAAGCAACAATCGACATAAACCTGGTTACCCAAACCAGTACGTTCTCGTTCCGTAAATACCTAAAGCCGCTGATAACCGCGGTCGCAGCAATCATAACAGTGACTCTTATTTTCTTTCTGAGCCCGCTCAATATAAATAATACGATCACCCGCGTCATCCTTCCGTTCTATAACGTCGGCAATATTCACAGCTCAAAACTGAAAGTATTACCGGGAAGCAGAACGATAATCGCAGGAGAATCCTTGAAAATCACTGTGCGGACTACAGATACTGCTTCAGAAAGAGTGGAATTCAGAAAGCGTGGTGAAAGCGGAGTGGATCTGATTGAACGGATGGTATTGACATCGGAAACTGACAAAATCAAAACCTATAATCTTGAACTCCCTACGGTCGAAAACTCTTTTGAATACCGCATAAAAACAAAAAACGGACTGACTAAATATTTTAGAATAAGAGTAATAAAAACACCGAAGCTCGAAAAAGTTACAGTTAAACACGAGTTTCCGAAATACACGAGCCAAGAGCCTCTAATTGAGGAAAACAACAAATACCTTAAAGCTCTTCAAGGCTCAAAACTTTCATTTACGGCACACTTCTCAAAGCCAGTGCATGCAGAATTGATTGTAGGAAGTTATACATTAAAACCAGAAGCATCTACAGAAGGCTACAAGGCGGAACACACGTGGATAGTGAACATTGATAAAAAGTATAGCAAACCGCTGCAAACCTGGATGTTTCAGGCAACTGACCAAAATGGCAACAACTACACATCTGAAAAATACCAGCTTATTGTTTCTCAAGACACTGTTCCCTCCGTGAGGATCACCGATCCTCAAAAAAAGGCAATAACGCTGAATAATTATGATACTTTGAATGTTACATATTTTGCTTATGATGATTTTGAGATAAACCGTCCACAATTGACGATTGTGCGAAATGGCAATGTTATTGAAACAAGAAGCCTGGACAAGCCTGAAAGCCACAAAGAGAACATGTGGGTTGGTAAGGCACAACTAAACTTTAATTCTATTGACTTGAGTGATGGCTCAAAAGTATCACTTCAGATATCAGTCTGCGATACATTCCCGGGATCAAATGAAGAGAGGCATACCGGGTACAGCGAGAAGGTTGTAATAACAATTGACAATAAAGCTGAGCTTTTGGATAAAGTTAAAATCGACGGACAGTTTGCCTTAATTAAAAATAAAATTTCCGAGATTATAAAAGACCTTGATTCTGCGAATAGTATTTTAGTGAATATTCAAAATACAGAATCGGAAAACGGGCAGTGGAAAAATGAACTGAAAAAGTTTTCCAAAGCGGAAAAACTCATCAAAAGAGCCATGCAAAAAACCCACACAGCGACGCTCTCTACCGCTAATATTCAACTGACAGATATCACAGACAAGCTGGAATCGGTACAGAGCGAATATTTATCTAAAACAGTTAAACGCATTGAATTCATGATGCTTTCCGAGGAAGAAGAGCATGCAGAACAGCTCTCGCAATTAATCTCACTTGTTGATAACACGTTAACAGCTCTTCGTAATATTCTCGACGAATTGGAGCCGCTTAAAACAAAATATAAGAAACTCGCGGAACTAAACGCGATCGCCAATCTGCAGGCTTCCATTGCCGGAGAAGCGAATAGCATAAAAAGCACAGCCGAGCACAAAAAATGGAAGTCACGACAGCTCAAGGTTGCAGAAAAACTGGCACAAATAATCAAGACGGACCAAACAGCCAAGAAACAAAACACAATTCACAGTATACAAACTCTTGAGGGACTTATAGAAAAGTCTGAACGGATAATAAACGAGATAGAGCGGAAGAAACAATTGACTGTTAATCTTAAAACAGACATTAAAGAACTTATTCTCGACTGCATTGCCATTGCTCTTTCCATTGAATTTACGGATGACAAAAGTGAGGAAACAAAATACCTAAAAGCTGCTGCAATCAGGCTCAATAAACAAATTGCCCTTTCCAACCTTAAAGCATTAAATAAGAGCCTTTACTCATTACTTTCCGCCCAAATTGAGCAGAAGAGAACAACGGATAAATCCGCTCTTAATGGCAGCGAGAATAATCTTTCGCGATCGCTGTATAATTCACTAAAAGCGAATCTGGCCGGCACGATAAAAGACTCAGCCAAACACGCTGAAAGTTCCAATAACAATATGAAGAAAATGATGTTGGGCTCATCATTCAATACAGGAAGCGCGATCACGTATTCCTCAGATACAGGCGAAGCGGTTGTTCCGGAAAGTAAAACTATTTTCGGAGAAAGCACCGGAAACTGGTCGGACTTGAAAGGAAGTATTAAAAGTTCTGATATAGGTAAAATTGAAAGAACAGAGCCGGAACACTACTCCGATCTGGTCGACCGCTATTTTAAGGAAATAAGGAAAACTCAATGAAAAATATAACAGCCATAATCTCAACAATATTTTTATCCATCAATCTGCTTGCGGTACCGGCTAATACAGAGGCTTCTGACTTTGTAGCCATGTCGGATACCGCAATTGAAAAAGGGCTGGAATATATATCGGGAGTACAGCTGAAGAACGGCAATTCCCCCGGTACTTATGGCAATTCGACAGGTATCGTATCACTGGCGGGAATGGCATTTTTATCAAAAGGCTACACGCCATATTATGGGAAAAATTCACAACGTATAAACCAATGCATTGAATACGTGCTCTCCAATGCTCGGCCGGACGGCCTGATCGCGAGCCCGGGCAGCAGGAACGAGTTTATGTATTCTCACAATATTTCCACTCTATTCCTGTCCGAAGTCTCAGGCATGGTATCAGCTGACCTGCAGAACAAAATAGACGCAGTTCTTCCGAAAGCGGTCAAATTAATTATTACAGCACAACAGGTTGTGAAAAGTAAAAAAGACCAGAGAGGCTGGAGATATAAGCCAAACTCAACTGATAGCGATTTATCCTGCAGCGGCTGGGCACTTATGGCACTCAGATCCTCAAAACACAACGGAGCTCCTGTTCCGAACAATTCCATAAAGTCCGCCGTCGACTATATCTTCAGAAATTTTGATTCAAAAACCGGCACATTCGGCTATACCGATACGAGAAGCCACAGTAAATCACTGACCGGTTCCGGGCTCCTCTGTCTGGAATTAACAGGTTATCATGGTCATCCATCAACAATCAGCGCGGCCGATTATATCTCATCCATATATAAACTCCCTATGAACTGGCAGTTTTACGGCAATTACTATAATTCACAGGCTATGTTTCAAATGGGTGGAAAATATTGGGCTGATTTTGCGGCATGGTATTATCCTCAATACCTGAAACTCCAAAGACCAAACGGCTCCTGGATTGGAAGTACTGTCAGCGATGTTTACAGTACCGCATTAACCATTCTTGCCCTTACCGTCCCCCACCGGCAGCTTCCTATATATCAACGGGACGAAGTCTCTAAATAGTTTTAAACAGAAGTACAATTGATTTCCTGCGTGAGCTGTCTTAGTTCACGCTTCAGTGTGCAGAAAACGATCACGATAAATCGTGAACTACGACCGCGAAAGCACGCCTTATACTATTCAGGTGCTATTTCGTTTCTGCAGTTTCTGTAAATCCTGCTTTACCTCGGGCAAAGCATCCTCAATCGCATCATGTTCAAAATGTGGATATTATAAATGCCAGAAATCGTAATATTTTTTCATATATATAAACTCTATTTTTCTATGGCATACTTAGTATTTCGTAATGCCATTACTTCGGCCAGTTTTTTGCGGGTAGACTTCGCTTTTCGAGCCAGAAGCTTATACTCTTCTGATTTCTGTACTTCAATCATCTCACTCGGTGAAAAATCACTGTAATCACTCAGTTCATCTTTGTACAGATAAAGGATTTCCAGCCCTTTGCTCATTCTCTCGAACCAGACATGCTCGATAGCCGTAGCAGACTCTATATATCTGTTTTTTGCGAAGCTCTTAAAATAGTTTCTCAACGCGGCAAATTCTGCGTAATGAACAGTTTTACCTGATAAAGCCTTATTCAAGCGATCGATTATTTTTGAATAATCTTTCTTAAGCTCTTTCTTAATCTTACTTATTTCCACTTCGTTCAGTTGTTTCTTTTCTTCCGCAAAAGCACTTCCCGTAAAGAAATATAAAACAGTTAACATTGTCAAAATGATTTTCATGGTATTAATCCTCCAGATACCTGTATTTTTTTATTGCCCATTTAAACCGGTCATCAGCCACATCATCGTCAGTTCCATTACGATCATACACTTTATGAAGCAGAACCAGCACTTTTTGTTCGGCAAGAATCTGATCGGCGAACTGGTCGTACTGTCCCATTTTACAGCCGGTAATAGTCTCTGCAACTGATTCTTCATCTAGTATACCATTCTTATTAAAGTCTACAGTATAATCTCCAGTCTCTTCCATAAAAGGAGCAATCTGTCCGTCATTATTAATATCCACATTAAGAGCGACTCCATTGCCTCCAGCTGCCCCGGCATCCTGAATTACCTGCGCGACTGCGACAATCCAGAAACAGTCAATCTGCTTTGGAGCTTTAATAAGATTAACTATTTTGCCGACCAATTCCTCTTTTGCCGCATCGTTAGCTTTGCCATTAGAATAGCTTGAAAGGGCATCGACTATCACTACCCTCGATTTCTGTTCACTTCCCTTCTCTGAGTCGATAAAATCTAAAATGATCTGAGCAATACTTTCTGCAGAATTTAAATCAATAGCGGTCCCCGAGCCTATGCCACCGTCCTTAAGGTCATCTCCTTCAGTTATCTGTGTCAATAATCCGGTTAAGACTTCAATACCCGCCGAATTAACATCTATTTTACCATAGCTCTGACTCATCTCCGTCATCTTCACTGAGTCAAGAATTTTAGCCCCGCTATAAGACTTTAAGTCAATCGTTTCCCAAGGTTTTCCGGTATGAATGAATCCCAGTTCCCACGGCGACTCCATCAGTCCATTCCTAATATAGGCGGTCGAAACTTCCCAAGGCTCTTTGGCTGTAGTTTCTTTATCACCATTTCCCCCAGGGTTACAGACGGAATTTTTTCCTGGTTTAAAATTAAATGCTATCGTACCTATTTTACCCGCTCCATTGTAAATTGTCCATTTTTTGCCATCATGATTAAATCGGGGATCATCTATTTCGTAACTATCACTCTTTTCTGAATACCCATTAGACACATTAGCAAAGGTAGCAGAAGCAGCAAATACATCTTGATTTGTGAGTATAACCGTATCAACAATACGACCTGCTGGATCTTTTAGAGCCAGCTCCAATTCATCTATTTCAAAGTTGATAGGGTGACTGCGAACGGGTGACGCTACCGTAAAAGATATTGGAGTAGCCTCACCCCAGGCCTTAACAATGAAAAAGGGGAAAGTAACGACTTTATATCGGTCATTTCCCAGACTTAATGCATCAAAATCCTTAAGGAGAGTTTTACTTTCAAATGGAATAGTCTGAGAGCCACCAAATTGATAACGTCCCCCTTTGATCGTACACTCGACCTCCCATTCCCCCCAGTCTGTACTAAACATGTTTACATACTCAACGTTATACTTCACGTTGAGGCTCTCTAACGTATAAGTAAAATCACCATTTTCTTCCTTGTACTCCTTAACTGAGGAAGTCAACTGCATCCTTACTTCATTTATCATAGGGGTCTTTTCTATGCCTAGGTAGGTGCTGTTTGTCCCTGTTATATCATCGGTAGTTGGAACAGATTTATCATCACAATAGTCGATAATATTGGCGGCGATCTGCTGAGCTTTAAGCTTATCGGTCTTTGCCAGTTCATACAGCCAAGGAATACACTTGGAATTCTCAGAACCAGCCATCCCAAAACGAACTGGTTCCGGCTTTTCTCCAATTAAATTTTCAACCGTGATTTTATCCTTACCATCCCAATCATCTCGTGAGAGATTAAAGCGCGGGAAAATCTCATCCGGAGTAACTTTCCCATCTTCCTTCCCTAAATCAATCCAGCAGTATTCATCATCCATCATACCGGGAAGATTAAACAGCTTGTGGAATGATTTTTTCTCATCGTCATTCTCGATGCCGAGCTCATGGAAAACATCGGCAAAACCACCGTACTGCCCGTTTGTGTTTTCGAGAGGGAGCTTCGCTTTAAGGTCATTCACTTTATACACACCGCCAAATAAACTGTCCAGGCTCAATTCGGAAAATGATGCCCCGTTTCGTACCTCACCGTTTTCACTGCATGCGTCTAGCGCGATTCCCGCTTCATTAGGTAGGGCGACGTAGGCGATTCGTCCAAGAATCTTTTTATCTGCAGTGATATAGTCCCATGCCGGAAAACCTAAAGGCTTATCTGCCTTGGGATCAAATCCGGTATACG
>JAUVCU010000186.1 GCA_030590715.1 Lentisphaeria bacterium | reverse complement strand
TATGTTCTGACAAACCGCTTGAGTCTGGTCGGAGTGGGTATAAAAAATTATGACAAGTACATTTTAGATCCGGATCTGGCTCACCTTACTAATTCGAAATACGGAGTCTTTGGAGCATGCCCTCTCGATTATAAATATTCTGAAAATATTTGCCGGAATACTATTGAGTGGAATTTTCTTGAGAAGAACACCTTTATTTCAAAGCTGAAAGTCGTTATTGGATTTCTACCTTCTTTATTGCGTGAACGTAAATTCCGCCGTAACAGCGGTGTTATTGATTTTTTCGGGACGAAGGTTTTGAATGCGAGCTGCTCAAAGCTGGGAGAAATTGTTTGCCATGCGGTTAAGACTGATGGTAAGATGAAATTCACTTTTATCGACCACCATCATTTTAACTATGCTTATGCACTGGATAATGACTATTCGGAAGAGCTTCAGAAGTTTGATTACATAATTGCCTCCGGCTGGGCCATGAGCGTTGCTTGTCAGATGATCCGTTATCCGCAGACCGAAAATATAACAGCTTTGAATTTTATGCCGGAATTATGCCGTACTGCCGGAGAATACCAATTCCGCATTTATCTGCTCGGAGGAAGTCTGGGAATGAATGTAAAAGCTATGAACAGGATTAAAAGCCTTTATCCCGGCCTCGACATCATCGGAGACAACATCGGTTGTCTGAATAACTGTAAGAATATTTACAATGTTATTGAGCATGTTAATGAAGTGCAACCGGATATAATCCTGCTTTCTCTGGACGAATTCGAACAGGAAAAATGGATAAACGAATATTCTACGAAGATAAACTGTAATGTATTTATCGCAGTTGGCGATATGTTTGACGTCTATTCCGGGAATAAGAAGAAACCGTCGGCGTTTCTGGTGGAAACCGGGCTGATTTGGTTGAAAAATATAATGTGTGAACCCTTTAGCAGTATTAAAACTTTGTTTTCTGGAGTTCATTTTATTGCGCGCCTTGCGCTTAGAATTTTGAAAGGAGAATTATAAATAATGAAGAAGTTAAAAATAGCATTGACGATGGGTGATCCTGCGGGGATCGGACCGGAGCAGATTGTCCAAGTTGCAAATGATCCGGAATTTGCAGATATAGAGTTGATCGTTTACGGATGTAAAGATGTTATCCGTGAAGCTTCAGATTGTTACGTTGATGGCGCTATGCCGCAGATGAGAGAAACTGGTGATTTAAATTTCTCGAGTTTCGAAGTTGCGACTGAAGATCCACGTTGCGGAATTGAAGCCCGGAATGCGGTGATGCAGGCGACGCTCGATGCTATCAACGGCAAAGTGGATGCGATTGTCACGGCTCCTATGAACAAAGCCTCGGTAAACCTTGCTGGAATTCCATTCACTGGTCATACTGAATTGATTGCGGATATGTGCAACGTACAGAATTACGCAATGATGCAGTCTTCTGAAAACTTGCGCGTGGCGTTTGTTACTACACATATTCCTCTGGTCGATGTAGTGAAATATTGTACCGTAGAACGGATTGTTGAAGTTGGTCATCTTTTGAACAATGTGGCAAAGTCAGAAGGGATCGAGAAACCGAAGTTGGCCGCAGCCGGAATCAATCCTCATGCCGGTGAAAATGGCTACATGGGGCGAGAAGATGAAGATGTAGTTAAACCTGCATTGGAAATCCTGCGCAGTGAAGGGGTCGATATTGACGGGCCTTTCCCTTCAGATACGATGTTTATAGAAAGTATCCGAACACAGTACGACGGACTTTTGTCGATGTATCACGATCAGGGGCATATCCCGTTTAAAATGCTCGCTTTTGATAAAGGAGTTAATTCTACACTTGGATTGCCGATTATCAGAACAAGTGTTGATCACGGAACGGCATTTAATATCGCCTGGCAGGGAAAGGCTGATTTGGGTAGTCTGAAAGCAGCACTCCGCACAGCAATCGTCCGCGCTAAAAATAAAGCATAAAAAAAGACCGATCAGTCAAATCAGACTGATCGGTCTTATAAAATCAACTAAAACTTATAGCTTGTCAGTCACAAGTTGACCGATAGCATCAGTTCCAAGACCTTCGAATCCAGCCTCTGAAACAGCACAGATAGCAGCATCAAGATCAGCAGCAGCTTCTTTCTCACCAAGGAAATCAAGCATCATTTTAGCAGACATGAAAGTCGCTAGTGGGTTTGCTTTGTTTTGTCCGGCGATATCTGGAGCAGAACCGTGAACAGGCTCGAACATTGATGGCGTTAGTTTTTCCGGGTTGATGTTTGCAGAAGCAGCCATTCCCATTCCACCCTGAGTAACAGCACCAAGGTCAGTGATGATATCACCGAACATGTTAGTTGTAACCATTACGTCGAATTGTGCGGGGTTAGTAACCATGTGCATACAAGCAGCATCAACGTGCATGTATGAAGCTTCAACCATTGGGTATTCTTCTTTAAGCTGGTCGTATACGCGTTCCCATAGTCCGAAAACGTGAGTAAGAACGTTTGTTTTTCCGATCATGCAAAGTTTTTTGCGGTCGCGACCTTTAGCAACTTCAAAAGCAAAACGCAGGCAGCGCTCAACTTGAGTGTATGTGTAAACCATAGACTGTGAAACAGCTTCTGAAGTAGTTCCAACCATTGTTCCACCACCAACTCCAGTGTAAAGACCACCAGTGTTTTCACGAACTACAACGTAGTCTAGATCTTCAGCTGTTTTACCTTTGATTGGTGTTTCAACACCAGGGTAAAGCTTAACAGGACGAAGGTTGATGTATTGGTCAAATTCGAAACGAAGTTTCAGAAGGATACCTTTTTCAAGGATTCCCGGCTTAACTTTTGGAGAACCAACAGCACCAAGGTAGATAGCATCGTGCTTTTTAAGAGCAACCATTGACTCGTCAGAAAGAACTTCTCCAGTCGCGATATAGTGGTCTCCACCGAATGGGTAGTCTGTGAAATCAAATTCAATGTTGTATTTTTGTGCTAGCTTGTCAAGAGCCGGCATTGTCGCGCTTACTACTTCAGGTCCGATTCCATCACCTGGAATTACTGCAATACTGTATTTAGACATTATTTACTCCAATTATGTTAATTTTTAAACAATTGCGCCGATAATCTATCCTAAAAGCCCGAAAAGGCAATTGTGAATTTCATTTGGAAAATGGGTAGGTACTCCCGCAGGAAGAGGTTAGGATTGTTTAGAGTAAAATTGGGTGTAGGAGTATTTCGTCTTGAAGAATCCCTACAGGATTCATATGTGACGCTAATACTGAAACCTACGGTGTTGCCGCAGGCTACAGTGAATATCTCCTTCGGAGATTCCCTTTCTGTGAAGAAATCGGCGGAGCTGATTTTAACCTTAGCCCGGGCCAACGGCCTGGGTAAATATATAGGAAAATAGATTAGAACTCTGGAGGAGTTCTTTAGAAAGTATTTAAAGAGACTCTTACTGGAAGTAAAAGATGCATGGCGAAAGGCATTTATCCCGTTGCAAACCTTCCTGATGATGAATAAACAGAAGTCTTTTTTTAAGAGCTCGCAGCTGAACTTGAAGCTACAAAAGTAAGGGTCGGTTTTTTGCAAACATTTATCAATTGATAAGTGTTAGGCTATCAGCAACTCGTTGATGATATCTTTTTGTTTTATTGATTGAGGGAGGTGAATGAGTCATTCGATCTCCGTGTCACTAGTCTATCAGGTCTTTGGAGGCTGTGTTCCTAACCCGCTAATGAGCGTATTCAAATCATGGACAATATCTCTTAATTGGCTGGCCTGGCTTGATAGCTCACTTCCCGCAGAAGCTGATTCTTCCGAACTTGCCGCATTACTTTGAGTAACGTGATCCAGCTGTGTAACCTCTGTATTTATCTGGCCGATGCGCTGGTTTTGCTCTTTGCTTGCCTCGGTAACCTTTCCAATAAGTTCGGTCACTTTACCCGTAGCTTCGACGATCTTATTAAGAATTTCTCCAACCTCATGTGAAACGGCGACACCGTTGTCAGCATTACCCTGTGCATCTTCGATAAGGCTTGATGTATTTTTTGCGGCTTCAGCACTGCGTTGTGCAAGGTTTCTCACCTCTTCAGCCACAACGGCAAAACCTTTACCCGCTTCTCCTGCCCGTGCGGCCTCAACTGCGGCATTTAGGGCAAGCAGATTTGTTTGGAAAGCAATCTCATCAATCGTTTTAATTATTTTTGCTGTTTCATCAGATGACCCTTTTATCTTATCGATGGCCCCGCTCATACGATTCATTGCTTCAGCACCTTTTTGCGCCTCAGTCTGCGCTTCGTTTGCTATTTTATTTGACTCGGCTGCACTTTCTGAATTATGCTTTGTCATTGATGACATCTCAACAAGCTTATCTGAGATCTCTTCGAGGCTTGCAGCTTGATTACTCGCACCTTCCGCAAGAGAATGACCTGATGAGGCAACTTGATTTGATGCTGACGTCACCTGATCTGAACTTTGTGTGAGCCCTGAAATAATCCTATTTATTGGTGTAATTGCAATCATTTTGAGTGTTGCCATTATCAGGAC
>JAUVCU010000147.1 GCA_030590715.1 Lentisphaeria bacterium | reverse complement strand
CCACAAACATAAAGGTTCCAGCCATGTTCTGTCGCAATCAGACCGAAGTCTTTACTTATAGCTTCCGCACATTCGCGGGTACAACCGGAAACACCAGCTTTAAGTTTATGAGGTGAACGAAGTCCTTTGTAACGACTTTCTAATTCGATGGCAAAATCAACAGAAGTATCTACTCCGAATCGACACCATGTGCTTCCCACGCAACTCTTAACCATTCGAAGACCTTTTGAATAAGCATGACCTGACTCAAGCCCAACAGCCTGTAGTTTTTCCCAGATAACCGGCAGATCTTCCATATGAGCTCCGAATAGAGCCACGCGCTGACTACCAGTCAATTTAGTATAAAGGCTATATTCCTTCGCAACTTCTCCCATAGTGATAAGCTGATCCGGAGTCAATTCTCCACCAAGAGAACGAGGAATAACAGAATAGGTACCATTGCGCTGTATATTCGAAAGATACTGATCATTGGTATCAACAATCTGATCATTTTTCTCGAGAATATTATCATTGTGAACCGATGCCAGAACATTTGCCACTGTTGTTTTACAATCACCACATCCACAACCCGTTCCGTGACTTTCAAGAAGTTCATCAAAAGTTCGAGTCCCTGTTACACGGACAATATCGTAAAGTTCCTGACGTGTATATTTGAAGTGTTCACAAACAGAGTTATCAACTTCGACACCGGCTTTTTCCAGCTCGAAAGTAAGGATATTTTTAACCATCGGCAGACAACCACCACAACCAGTTCCCGCTTTCGTGAAGTTCTTCACTTCATCAAGAGTAGTAAAGCCCTGCTCCTCAATAGCGGTACTGATATCGCCTTTAGTCACATTGTTACACGAACAAACGCAATCGCTATCATCCATTGTCTCAACGCTGAATCCGATAGATCCACCGCCTTTTACGATCAATGATTTAGGGTCGTCCGGAAGATCTTTGTTTCCTTTCACGAATAGTGAAAGTTGTCCGTATTCTTCGGCATCACCAACAAGGATTGCTCCAATCAGTTTCTTTCCTTCACCACACATAACCAGTTTCTTATAAATACCCTTGTGGTTATCGTGAATCTCAACGACCGTAGTATCTTCCTCATGGAACGGATTACCAAGACTTGCCACATCAATGCCCATCAGCTTAAGCTTAGTTGACATATCAGCGCCTTTAAACTCTTCGTTTGCGCCGCATAAGTTTTGAGCAACGACTCTAGCCATATCAAAACCAGGGGCAACCAGCCCGTAGATCATGCCTTCATAAAGCGCACATTCTCCAATGGCAAAAATATTTCCATCCGAAGTCTTCAGCTGTGTGTCAACAACGATACCGGCACGTTCTCCAATATCCAATCCGCAATCGCGTCCCAACTGGTCATTAGGCTTGATACCTGCTGACACGACAATCATATCAAATTCTTCGAAGCTTCCATCTTTGAAGCTGATTCCGGTAACAGCGTCTTCTCCGGTAAATTCAGATGTCATAACACCGGTAAGAACCTTTACGCCAAGAGTGCCGATAGATTTAACGAGAATATCAGAACCTTTCTGATCGAGCTGACGCGGCATCAGGCGCGGTGCCATTTCAATAACCGTCGTCTCTAAGCCCAAGTCAACACACGCTTTTGCAGCTTCAAGACCAAGAAGTCCACCACCGATAACCGCAGCCTTTTTAGATTTCTTAGCGTATTCTGTAATACCTTCCAGATCTTCTAACGTACGGTAAACAAAAACACCTTCTTGCTTAACACCCGGCAATGGAGGAACAAACGGAGACGAACCAGTACTCAACACAAGCTTGTCGTAATTGAAGACCTCTCCCGAGTTTGTTGTAACCGTCTTTGCTTCACGGTCGATAGCAACAACTCTTTGACCAAGCCTCAGGTCTACATTTTTTTCTTCATACCACTTTTCATCTTCTATAATAAGGTCTTCTTTTGTCGACCCTGAAAAATATGCGCTCAAATGAACTCTATCGTAAGCCGGGTGAGCTTCCTCTCCCAAAACCACAACGTCATACTGCTCGCTATTATCAATCTCTCTCAGGCGCTCACAAAATTTGTGTCCCACCATTCCGTTTCCTACTACAACGATTTTTGATTTCACAGCTACCTCAACCATTTCTCAACTACTCCATAAAAATATTACATTTGTTTCACTCTTGGTGAGATATTGCACTATTTATGCCACCTTTTGCGAATCATTATCAAACACCTCAAAATAAGCAACTTACAGCTCAAATCAAGCCAAACCCAACATAGTACATTTTTGTAACAAAAGCCATTCTTATCATATTTATTACATTTTCGTGCTTTTATCTTTTTTTGAAATGAAGACAGTAATACAACAAAGCCAAAAAAGATTAAAAGTAAATATTCACATAAAACCAACTAAAAGCTAAAGATCAGCTAGATTCAAAGAAAAGAGGTTAGGGTTTAACACAACCAAAACCAAGTTTAAACCTTGTCAAAAGCACAATATAAAAAAAGTTGTAACAGTTCGTCATAATAAGCAGGATATATGGCATACTACCTGCATTTAGACTTTCTCAACAAATTAAATTCAACAGGAGAAAGAGAAATGAAATTGATATCAATCAAACTTGTTAAGTACTTAAGCGGAATTCTATCTAAAGGCAAAAAACCGAATGGTAAGTTTCAGACGCAGAAAATAGAAGTATGCAACTGCTACTACGGAACATGCCACGAACGCTGCAGCTCCTGCAAGTAAACCACACATTTAGAAATGTAGTAATAGCCCCCCCTCCAAAAAGCAACCCGTAACATCGGGTTGCTTTTTTCTTTTCATCCTTTGAATTTATAAACTCATAGGATGAATGAAGACTTTGTGAACCTTAATCTTCTACTTATTAATTGACATCACGTTCTTCGAACGTGTGTATTATCCGCTTCTCAATATTATCGTTCGTGATTTTTTCGACGCTATCTTCGGTAGCATAGATACTGTGGCTGATAGCTTTTTTACCGAATAGGTAGAAAGCAGCAGGACGGAATACAAAGTCAAGGAATGTACTCGATATCAAACCGCCGATAATCACTGTCGCGATAGGATAAAGAATCTCCTTACCCGGCTCGCCAGATGATAGCACCAGTGGAATCAATCCAATCCCCGAAGTCAGCGCAGTCATCAAAACCGGAAGCATTCGCTCCTGACCTGCTTTGATAATCATATCCTTACCGAATTCATAACCTTCGTCCTTGAGCAGATCCATATAGTGATCAAGCAGGAGAATGGCATTTCGGGCGGCAATACCACCCAAAGCAATAAGTCCGACAAGAGTTGCGATTGAAATTGTCTGTCCCGTAAACTTGATATAGAGCACAGCTCCAATCAAAGCCGTCGGAATACTGCAGAGCACCTGCAGAGCAAGGTTGAACGATTTAAAGTGCATGTACAGAACCGCAACCATAACAACAATGGTCAGAATACTGAAAATCATCATACGCTGCGTTGCTGATTGCTGAGCTTCATACTGACCGCCAATCTTGAAATAATAGTTCCCTTTCTCAGCCAATTCCTGTTTAAGAGGAGCCAACTCTTTCTCAACAGAAGCCACAACTTCACCAAGAGAAAGTCCGGCTACATTGTGCTGCACCGCAATTGTACGGCTCACATTTTCATGTTTGATACTGCTTGTTGTCAATGACTGACGGACATCAGCAACTTCTTTCAGTTTTATCAGTTCTCCATTATTACCCTTGAGGTAAAAATTCTGAACCTTTTCAATATTACTGCGGCCTTCTTCGCTAAAGAGCATAACAATCGGGTATGAGTAGCGGCCTTTAATCATACGGCTCACCTCTTCATTTCCCATTGCCAGTTCAACCGTTTCCGCAACATCATCAACAGTCAGGCCATAACGAGCAAGATTCTCACGGTTAGGGACAATCTCTACATTCGGCATAAGAACTTGTTGTTCAACCATCAGGTCTTTCACTCCTGGTAGAGGCTTTATAGCCTGCTCAACCTTTTTTGCTATTGAACGCAATTCCTGTAAATCAGGGCCATATATTTTTACAGCCACCTGGGCTTTAATTCCCGACAACATGCTACTGATCATGTGTGCCAAAGGCTGATCAACCGCATATGCAACTCCGGGAAAGCGCACATCAATAGCGTCTCGGATTTCACCGATAATTTCCTCTCGGGTCAACTTGGCATCCGGATCAAAGTTAACGATAGCCTCTGAAGTATTGGTTCCCATTGCATGTTCATCCCCTTCAGCACGCCCCGTTCTACGCGCCACGTATGACACACCTTTTATTTTCATCAACATCTGTTCAAGAGCACGACCATATGAATCAGACATCTCCAGACTAGTATCTGGTGGAAGAATAAGGTTGATTTGCGCAACACCTTCATTGAATTCAGGCAGAAATTGAGTTCCAGAAGAAAAAAGAAGTCCAATGCACACAACAGTTACTGAAGCCAATGAGATCAAAACTTTCTTAGCATTATTCATACTAAACAGAATTAATGTACCAGCCCAGGCCTTCAGCTTAACAACAAGCATCGGTTCTTTCACTTCTCCCATCTTTTCAGGGTCGAGCAGATAGAAGCAAAGCGCGGGTGTAATTGTCATAGAGACCACCAACGAACACACCACTCCGAGAATGTAAGTCAGACCAATTGGTATAAATAGTTTACCTTCAAGGCCATCAAGGAAGAATAGAGGTATGAACCCGGCAAGTACCAGAGCCGTACCAACGATGATAGGTTTGATAACTTCGCTGAATGCCTCAAATATCACGATGTATGTCGGACGTCGCTCTGCGAGCGGCAATAATGAATTCTGATTCAAACGCCTAAACGAGTTTTCAACATCAACGATTGCGTCATCCACCAATGCTCCAACAGCAACAGCAAGCCCACCAAGCGTCATAGTGTTGATGCTCATATCAATTGCGGCAAAGATCACTGCAATTACAGCGAGTGATAGCGGAATCGTAGCAAGCGTGACGACAGTTGTTCTCCAATTCATCAAAAAGACAAACAGGATCAGTACAACCATAATTCCACCATCTCGAACAGCACCAATCACATTGGTGATTGCCCGGTCAATAAAGTCTGCCTGGCGGAAAAGTTGTGGGCTCACTTCAATATCACTTCCCAAACTA